>CAZBNX010000018.1:2168-3673 GCA_964493255.1 uncultured Pseudomonas sp. | reverse complement strand
GAGACATCCACGCCGTAAATACGCGCGGACTGGTTTTCATACTGTAAGACGTTGAATTTACCGGCAGTCCATGTGCTGCCCGGCAGGGCCACCGCATCAATGTAACCGTTCACGCGGGTGTAAAACGGCGTCACGCTTAACGCATAGCGACGGTCATCGCTATGAATGTCGAAGCGGGTAGAAACGGTGTGCGCGGTTTCTGGATTGAGGTTGATATTGCCCACATAACCGTTGCCGTCGCCGACAAAGTTATTCATCACCGCCGCCATCGCCCACGTTGACCATGTATAGCGTTCATACAAATTAGGCGAGCGCACTTTGCGCGAATAACCCAGTTCTACGTCCAGATTGGCGTTGTGGTTGTAGCGCGTGAGGGCGGTGAAATCCCAATTATTATCGGTTTGGCTGCGGTCTTTGGCGTTGAAGGCAAGCGCATCTCGGGTTTGGTTGTTGCCACCATGTTTGGTGTCATCCGCTGGATTGGTGCTGTAACCACGCACCGCGCCCACTTGGCTGGCAACTCGCTCGTAACGCACACCGACTTGCGCCAACCATGCCGCGTTTAACTGGCGCTCCCATTCGGCAAAGACGGCGGCACGGTCGCGCTCGCCGTCGTTGATATTTTCGAAGGTGCCGGGCGACATACCGCCACCCGAAGCAGGCCAATAATCGCTTAGGCGATAGCGTTGAAAGTCGCTGCCCACGCGCAGGACGTCGCGTGATGTGAGGTCGATATTGGCCTGTACGCGCGCGCCCAATGTGTTGCTTTCGGTATTCATCGGCATTCCAGACGCGCAAGTCGCACCGATAGGGCCGCACTTCTGACCGTTTACGCTACCTGCAACGCCAGCATTCATCCCGTACCAAAAGCGTTTATCGCCGCCAAAGTCCATTTCATGCCTGACCGCTTCACGGTAAAGCTGTGCTTCTAAACTGCCCCAACTCAATTGACCGAGATAACGCAAATTAACGCGCGTTTGCGTGTTATCGGTCATGTCCATGCGTTGATTGGCGAATAATTCTTGCGGCACTTCTTGCTGACTAAAAGACAGCTCGATGAGGTCCGTGCCTATTTTGTAGGCCATCGCTACTTGCTGCGTGCGCGTTTCATACGCGGTAGACGCCACTTCATCGCGGGCGCTCAGTTCGCCTTTATTACCGGTTGCGCGGTCTAGCACGGGTGTTGTGCCAGAAAGCCCAGTGGTACCGCGTGTTTTGAAGTTGTCGCCCGCTGTGTAGTTGTTCGCTTGGCTGCTGCTGGCGTTGTAGCGAATGTTAAAAACATCATTGGCGTGCGTGAGCGAAACATTGCCGCCGCGTGCATCGTTATTGCTGCGATAAAAGGTACCGACCGAGCCTTTATTCAGGGTTTGACCGGCAGCGGCAAATTCAGGCGCGCGGCTTTCCGTGATGAGGGTGCCGCCGATGCTGTCGCCGCCCACGCTCACCGGCGTGACGCCCGCAAAAACTTTCACCTGACCGACGGTGTTGGGGTCAACGTAGGA
>CAZBNX010000018.1:0-2068 GCA_964493255.1 uncultured Pseudomonas sp. | reverse complement strand
ACTTCAACCGGGCTTAATGACAGCTCGTTAGTGTCTTCTTTTTGCAAGGCTTCTGCGGCGTGCAACGGAGCCGCCATCGCCAAACCCAACAAAGCGGCATGGGCAGGCCACCAACGGCGCTGGAACGCATTTAATAAGAAAGAACGAGTGGTCACTAACGCCGACATACGAGAACGCTCCAAAGCAGTGCAAGTTCAGGAATATCGAAAATGATGGCATGAGGCGCTAAAAGACGGACTGCGGCATTGTGTCGCGCGACGTTAGTGGAACTTTAGCGAATTGCTAAAAAATGCCGTTTTGAGCAATTTCTTCAAAGAAAAAACCCTAAATTTAGTGAGTTAAACCAATTTTTAGCCAATGCTTGCCATGCTTAAACGTGCCTCGTTAGTGTGCAGCCATCAGTTACATCGTTTGAGGTGCTCACCATGCCCATGCTGAAAAATCCAGCCACCAAATACCGTCCTTTTCCGCAAATCAACATCCCTGACCGCACATGGCCGAGCAAGGTGATTGATAAAGCGCCGATTTGGTTGAGTTCTGACCTGCGCGATGGCAACCAATCGCTGATTGAGCCGATGGATTCGGTGAAAAAAATGCGTATGTTCAAAACGCTGGTCGCGGTGGGCGTGAAAGAGATTGAAGTGGGTTTCCCTTCAGCCTCGCAAACCGACTTTGATTTTGTGCGCGAACTGATTGAAGGCGGCCATATCCCGGATGACACCACCATCCAAGTGCTGACCCAAGCGCGTGAAGACTTAATCACCCGCACCTTTGAAGCGCTGCAAGGCGCGAAAAAGGCCATCGTTCACTACTACAACGCGACCGCCCCAAGTTTCCGCCGCATCGTCTTTAACCAAGACCAAGCCGGTGTGAAAGCGATTGCCGTTAAAGCGGGCACCTTCATCCGTGATATGGCCACGCAATACCCGGAAACCGATTGGCGTTTTGAATATTCGCCCGAAATTTTCAGCTCTACCGAGCCCGAATTTGCGGTGGAAGTCTGTAACGCGGTGGTTGACGTTTTCCAGCCAACGCCTGAGAAGAAGCTGATTCTGAACCTGCCCGCCACAGTTGAAGCAGCCACCGCAAATGTCTACGCCGACCAAATTGAATGGTTCTGCCGCCACATTGACCGCCGCGACAGCGTGCTGGTGAGCCTGCACACGCACAACGACCGTGGCACCGGCGTAGCGGCTACAGAGCTGGGCTTGATGGCGGGCGCTGACCGTGTTGAAGGCTGCCTGTTTGGTAATGGTGAGCGTACCGGCAACGTGGATTTGGTCACGGTGGCGCTGAACCTGTACACCCAAGGCGTTGATCCTGAACTGGATTTCTCCGACATCGACGGCGTGCGTAAAGTGGTCGAAGAGTGCAACCAACTGCCGGTGCATCCACGTCATCCGTATGTAGGTGACTTGGTACACACCGCGTTTTCCGGTTCTCACCAAGATGCGATTCGTAAGGGTTTCACCAAACAAGACCCGAACGGCATTTGGGAAGTGCCTTATCTGCCGATTGACCCCGCCGACATTGGCCGCAGCTATGAAGCCGTTATTCGTGTGAATAGCCAATCCGGTAAAGGCGGCATCACCTTCCTGCTGGAACAGGAATATGGCATCAGCCTGCCGCGTCGTATGCAGATTGAGTTTAGCCAAGTGGTGCAGCGTGAAACCGACCGTCACGGTTTGGAGATGAGCGCCCGCCAAATTTATGACCTGCTGGTTCAAGAATACTTGGAAGGCAAAGCCGCGTATGTGCTGAAAGGCCATCGCTTAGTGGAAGAAAACGGCATCACGCAAGTGGAAGTTGAAGTGGAGCGTGAAGACGGCGTGCAAAGTTTCAAAGGCACCGGCAACGGCCCGCTGGAAGCCTTGGTTGCGGCGCTGCCGGTTGAGCTGGAAATTATGGATTACAGCGAGCACGCGATTGGTGCAGGCAGCGATGCCAAAGCCGCTGCCTACATTGAATTGCGCGTCAATGGTGGCCGCCCACTGCACGGCGTTGGCATCGACGGCAACCTGACAACCGCCAGCTTCCGCGCCTTGTTTAGCGCCCTGAATCGCGCGCT
>CAZBNX010000017.1:17204-20548 GCA_964493255.1 uncultured Pseudomonas sp. | reverse complement strand
CGGTCGCGTAGTGCGGTGATGCGTATTGCGGAGAAGGTGCGGTGAACAAAACGACGCTGGCGAGTTTGCCTTCAGGCAGCTTCCTAATGTTAGTTTTATTTATCTTCGTGCTGGCCTCTTCGGTAGCGGTGGCGTGGCAAGCGCACCGCAACCGTAAATTGCTGAATGAATTATACGCGGAATATAAAACGCGCGATAAAGCGCACGCAGAATGGGGACGCTTGGTTCTTGAACAAAGCACATGGACTGCTTATGGCCGTATTGAGCGATTAGCGCGTGAGCAATTACATATGCGTGTTCCTGAACCTGCGGAGGTTCAAACGGTGACGCCATGAAGATATTAAGAACGCTCTCTAGTTATCCGGGGCGATTTCGTATTGTGGTCGGTGTGTTAATGTCTTTAGTGCTTGTTATTGTATGGCGCATTGTTGACTTACATATACTTAATCATAATTTCCTTAAAGAACATGGCGATGCACGCAGCGTCCGAAGTATTAGTATTGCGGCCCACCGTGGTTCTATCAGTGATCGTAATGGAGAGCCACTGGCTGTCAGTACGCCGGTGATGACGTTATGGGGCAATCCTAAAGAGTTAGCCAATGCGCGCGCACGCTGGCCGGAATTAGCTCATTTATTAGGTCAAGACAGTAAGGAATTGACCCAGCGTCTAGAGCAAAACAAAGAACGTGAGTTTTTATATTTGCAGCGAGGCTTAACACCTGAGCAGGGTGCTTATGTATTAAGTCGAAAAATTCCGGGTGTGTATGAGCAAGAAGATTACCGCCGTTTTTATCCAACGGGTGAAGTCACTGCCCATTTATTAGGTATTACGGACGTTGAAGACCAAGGCCGAGAGGGCGTCGAAAAAACATTCGACCAGTGGTTGACGGGCGTTCCGGGCAGTCAAAAAGTGCTTAAAGACCCGCGCGGTAAATTAATTAAAGATTTAGGTGTGGTGCAACCCGCTAAACCCGGAAAAGCATTAAGTCTTTCAATTGATTTGCGGCTGCAATATTTAGCGTATCGTGAATTATCTGACGCAGTACAAAAAAATCAGGCCAAAGGTGGGAGCTTGGTCATGATTGACGTTAAAACGGGCGAAATTCTCGCTATGGTCAATCAGCCCAGTTATAACCCCAATAATCGACGTAGTTTTGAACCGGCGGCCATGCGTAACCGTGCCATGGTTGATTCATTTGAGCCGGGTTCTACCGTGAAACCGTTTTCAATTGCAGCGGCCTTGGGAACCGGGCGCTGGAAACCGGACGACATCGTACAAACGTATCCGGGTGCCCTGAAAATTGGGCGTTATACCATTCGTGACGTCGCGCGCAGCAGTGAATTAAACCTCACGGGCATTTTGATGAAATCCAGTAACGTCGGGGTGAGTAAAATTGCGTTTGATATTGGCGCGGAGCCAATTTACAGCCTCATGCAGCGCGTTGGATTTGGTCAAGTCAGTGGATTGGGGTTAATTGGGGAGTCCGCTGGGCGTTTGCCCAATCATCCCAAATGGCCTTTGGCGGAAACGGCGACACTGGCTTATGGCTATGGATTGTCCGCAACGGCGCTGCAATTGGCGCAAGCGTATGCCGTTTTAGGCAACGGAGGCACGCGCGTGCCGTTGTCGGTGGTGCGCGTTGAAGAACCCCCCGTCGGTACGCCGGTAATGGACGCTAACATTGCGCGCACCGTGTTGAATATGTTGCAGGCGGTGGTTGAAGAACCCGGCGGCGGCGGCGCAAATGCGAAAGTATCGGGTTATCACGTGGGCGGTAAAAGTGGTACCGCGCGTAAAGCAGCAACGGGCGCAAAAGGGTATGTAGAAAAAGCCTATCGTGCTTTTTTTGCGGGTATCGCGCCGATTGGTAATCCCCGTTTCGCCATGGTGGTCATGATTGATGAGCCGGGGGCGGGGGCGGGGGCTTATTACGGTGGTTTGGTTTCTGCGCCAGTGTTCAGCAAAGTCATGTCTGGCGCGTTACGTTTAATGAATGTTCCGCCGGATAACTTACCGCCTGCTGTGCCTGAACAGCCGGTAAAAACAACTCCGGTCATGGGAGGACGCGGCTAATGCCAACCAATTTGCACACTTTATTTCCTCACGCGCCGCGTGATGTTTTGATTCGAGAAATCACGCTCGACAGCCGTACCGTGCGTCCGGGCGACTTATTTTTGGCGGTACCCGGTGCGCTCAGTGATGGCCGTCAGCATATTGCCGACGCCATTCAGCGCGGCGCGGCGGCGGTGGCGTTTGAGTCGATAGACGCGCCCGTTTTGCCAGAAGCCGGTGCCTGTGTATTCGTGCCGGTGCGTGGGTTGCGCGTGCAGCTTTCGGCAACGGCAGGGCGTTTTTACGGTGAACCGGGGCGCAGCCTCGACCTCATCGCCGTAACCGGCACCAATGGCAAAACCAGCGTGACGCAATTATTGGCGCAAGCCTTGGATGTATTGGGCGAGCGTTGCGGTCTGATTGGCACCTTGGGCAATGGTTTTTATGGCGAATTGCATGACGCCCGCCATACCACACCCGACCCGCTGGCCGTGCAAGCCGAGCTGGCGCAACTGCGTCAAGCCGGGGCTAAAGCGGTGGCGATGGAGGTTTCTTCACACGGTTTGGATCAGGGGCGTGTTGAAGCGCTGGATTTTGATATTGCCGTTTTCACCAATTTATCCCGCGATCATCTGGATTATCACGGTGATATGGCCGCGTATGCCGAAGCCAAAGCGCGCTTGTTTGCGTGGCCGGGGTTGTATGCGCGGGTCATCAATCTGGATGACAGTGTTGGGCGCGAGTTGGCGCATCGTCCGGCACCGTCGCGCTTAATCACCTATAGCTTGGAAGATAAGAGCGCCAGCTTGTTCTGCACCGACGTGCAATTCAGTGAAAAAGGCATTCGCGCGCGCTTAATCACCGCGCAAGGTGATGGCTTGTTACGCAGCCCGTTATTAGGGCGTTTCAATCTGTGCAACGTGTTGGCTGTGGTGGGCGCGTTGTTAGGCTTGGGGCATCCGCTGGATGAAATTTTGCGGGTGCTGCCGCAATTAGAAGGCCCGATTGGGCGTATGCAGCGCCTTGGCGGCGGTCAACAGCCGTTGGTGGTGGTTGATTACGCGCACACTCCTGATGCGCTCGAAAATGTTTTGCAGGCGTTGCGCCCGCATGTGCGAGGGCGGTTGTGGTGCGTCTTCGGGTGCGGTGGCGACCGTGACCGAGGCAAGCGCCCGCTGATGGCCGCGATTGCAGAACGCTTGGCCGATGGCGTGTGTGTCACCGATGACAACCCGCGTACCGAAACCGCCGACAGTATTCGTGCGGATATTTTTACCGGCTTCACGCAGCC
>CAZBNX010000017.1:14605-17104 GCA_964493255.1 uncultured Pseudomonas sp. | reverse complement strand
GGCGCGGTGGCGGTCATGGTGGAGCGTGTGCTGGATGCCTGTCCGGTGCCGCAATGGGTGGTCAAGGATACGCGCACCGCGTTGGGGCGTTTGGCGGCGCTGCATCGTAATTTGTTTGCGGGACGTGTGGCGGCGGTAACGGGGTCGAGCGGAAAAACAACGGTCAAAGAAATGCTGGCCAGCATCCTGCGCGCAGACCACGGCAGCACTGAAGCGGTGTTAGCCACGCACGGTAATCTCAACAATGATTTGGGCGCGCCGCTTACCTTGTTGGCGCTGAATCCCGCGCACCGTAGCGCCGTGATTGAGCTGGGTGCCAATCATGTTGGCGAAATCAGCTACACCGTTGCGCTGACGCGCCCGCAAGTCGCCATCATCACGAATGCGGGAACCGCGCATGTCGGTGAATTTGGCGGGCCTGAGCGTATCGTGAAGGCGAAAGGCGAAATTTTGGAAGGATTGCCCGCGACGGGCATCGCCGTTCTGAATCGGGATGATGCCGCGTTTGAAGCGTGGCAAGAAAAAGCGCAAGGCCGTCGCGTGTTGAGCTTCGCCCTCGACCATTCGGCGGATATTTCTGCCAGTCATCTGCATGTGGATGCGCGCGGTTGTTACGCCTTCACGTTACAGACGCCTGCCGGTGTTGTGCCGCGCATTCAACTGAATGTATTGGGGCGTCATAACGTGGCGAATGCGCTGGCGGCTGCCGCTGCTGCTGTTGCGTTGGGTGTGTCGTGTGCGGCGATTCAAGCGGGTTTAGAAGCGGTGCAGCCGGTGAAAGGGCGGGTTGTGGCTCACATTGGCGTTTCAGGTATGTGTGTGATTGATGACAGTTATAACGCCAACCCTGCCGCGATGCGCGCTGCCGTTGATATACTCGCCAGCTTTCCTACGCGCACGCTCTTAGTGCTAGGAGACATGGGGGAATTAGGGGCTTGGGCTGAATCAGAGCACGCCGGTGTGGGGCGTTACGCGCAAGGGCGTGTAGATGCGCTGTACGCGGTGGGCAGTTTGATGCGTCATGCCGTCGAAGCCTTTGGCGCGGGCGGACAGCATTTTTCATCCCAAGAAGCCTTGATTGCCGCCTTGCTGCACACCCAAGCACCCGATACCACCTTATTGATTAAGGGTTCACGCAGTGCCGCGATGGAACGAGTTGTTGCCGCGCTTCTGCCCTCGACTGGAGAACACTGAATGCTTTTGTTGTTGGCTGAATACCTGCAACAGTTCTATAAGGGCTTTGCGGTCTTTCAATACTTAACCTTGCGCGGCATTTTAGGCGTGCTCACGGCGCTGGCGCTGTCATTGTGGTTAGGCCCGTGGATGATTCGCACCTTACGCACACGGCAAATTGGCCAAGCCGTGCGCGATGACGGACCGCAATCGCATTTATCTAAAAAGGGCACCCCGACGATGGGCGGTGCGCTGATTTTATCCGCTATTACATTAAGCACCTTATTATGGGCGGACTTATCCAACCGCTATGTGTGGGTGGTATTAGCCATTACGTTGTTATTTGGCGCTATCGGTTGGGTAGATGATTACCGAAAAGTTATTGAGAAAAACTCGCGTGGTTTGCCGAGTCGCTGGAAGTATTTCTGGCAATCCGTATTTGGGTTAGGCGCTGCCGTTTTTTTATATATGACGGCTAAAACCCCCGTCGAAACGACATTTATTTTGCCGTTGCTTAAAAATATAGAAATCCCACTGGGTATTTTCTTTGTTGTCTTAACGTATTTTGTAATTGTCGGCTCAAGTAACGCGGTCAATTTAACTGATGGGTTAGATGGCTTGGCCATTATGCCAACGGTGATGGTTGGCGGTGGTTTAGGTATTTTTTGTTACCTGTCGGGCAATTCACATTTTGCAGAATATTTATTAATTCCGTATGTGCCGGGTGCCGGGGAGTTAATTGTATTTTGTGGCGCATTAACAGGCGCAGGCTTAGGCTTTTTATGGTTTAACACCTACCCTGCCCAAGTATTTATGGGCGATGTAGGCGCGTTAGCGTTGGGTGCGGCGCTGGGTACTATTGCGGTAATTGTGCGTCAAGAAGTGGTGCTGTTTATTATGGGCGGCGTTTTTGTGATGGAAACGCTGTCGGTGATGATTCAGGTGGCTTCGTTCAAATTAACGGGCAAACGTGTTTTCCGCATGGCACCGATTCACCATCATTTTGAGTTAAAAGGCTGGCCAGAACCGCGCGTCATTGTGCGCTTTTGGATTATCACCGTTATTTTGGTGTTAATTGGTCTGGCGACACTCAAACTGAGGTAATTCCATGAATTTAATTGCATCCGACCAATTCCGCATCGTGGTGGGATTGGGCAAAAGCGGTATGTCTTTAGTGCGCTTTTTAGCGCGTCAAGGATTGCCGTTTGCGGTGGTTGATACCCGCGAACAACCGCCCGAATTAGCGACGCTGCGCCGTGATTTTCCTCATATTGAAGTACGTTGCGGCGCGCTAGATGTTGAGTTTTTGTGCCGTGCCTCTGAGTT
>CAZBNX010000017.1:10831-14505 GCA_964493255.1 uncultured Pseudomonas sp. | reverse complement strand
GATGTTGAATTGTATGTCCTTGAATTATCGAGCTTTCAACTCGAAACCACCGAGCGTTTAAACGCTGAAGTGGCGACCTGTTTGAACGTCAGTGATGACCACATGGACCGCTATAGCGGCATTGAAACCTATCATTTGGCGAAGCACCGTATTTTTCGCGGCGCGCGGCAAGTGGTGGTGAATCGCCACGATGCGTTGTCACGGCCACTGATTGCCGACCAAGTTCCCTGCTGGACGTTCGGCCTCGAAAAGCCCGATTTTCGTGGTTTTGGCGTACAAACCGTGGACGGTGAAAAATACCTCACGTTCCAATTTCAACCGTTAATGCCTGCGCGGGCGCTGAAAGTGCGTGGCGCGCACAATCAAGCCAATGCCTTGGCCGCGTTAGCGTTGGGGCATGCGGTAGGCTTGCCGTGGGAGCCGATGTTGGCGGTGTTGCCGCATTTCACCGGCTTGCCGCATCGTTGCCAATGGGTGCATGAACATGCAGGCGTGGCATTTTACGATGATTCCAAAGCCACTAACGTGGGCGCGGCGCTGGCAGCCATTGATGGCTTAGGTGCTGATATTTCAGGGAAATTACTGCTGATTGCAGGCGGCGATGGCAAGGGCGCGGATTTTACGCCGCTGCGTGCCAGCGTGGCGCGTTATTGCCGCGCCGTCGTGTTGTTGGGGCGCGATGCGGAATTAATCGCCGCCGCCTTAACCCCCCCTGAAACCGGCCAGCCCGTGGTTCCGTTGTGGCGCGTGCCGACCTTAGCAGCAGCGGTGCAACAAGCAGCAGCCTTGGCAGAAACCGGGGATGCGGTGTTGTTGTCTCCGGCCTGCGCCAGCTTGGATATGTTCCGCAACTTTGAGCAGCGTGGCCAGTTGTTCGCTCAGGCTGCCCGAGAGCTTTCCTAATATGCGTTTTCCCTTGCCGCTTTCGCCCTCGCCGCTGTTTAGTCGGCGCGGTATAGATGTTGACTTCCCGCTATTAGCCGGTTGTTTGGCGCTGCTGGGTTTGGGGTTTGTGATGGTGACTTCAGCCTCTTCTGAAGTGGCCGCCGGGCAGCAAGGGAACGCCCTGTATTATATGATTCGCCAATTAGCGTATTTGCTGATTGGTTTTTTTTGCGCGTTGCCAATTTTATTTATTCCGTTAGAGCATTGGCGGAAGCATAGCGGTAGATTATTTATTGCGGCTGTTGTGTTATTGGTACTGGTATTAGTGCCCGGAATTGGTCGTGAAGTGAATGGCGCGCGGCGTTGGATTGGATTAGGTTTTTTTAATATCCAGCCTTCTGAAGTCGCTAAGATGTTTGTTGTTATTTATTTGGCTAGTTATTTGTCACGGCACCAGGTAAAAATAAAAACAACATGGGCGGGTGTTTTAATTCCGTTGATGGCGATTGGTTGTGTAGCACCATTATTATTGGCTGAACCCGACTTCGGCGCGACGGTTGTGATGGCGGGCGCTGGAGTTGCCATGTTGTTTTTAAGTGGCGTGAATTTATGGCGATTTTTGCCCTTAATGGCGGGTGTCGTTGTGCTGGGCATTTTTGTGATGACAATGGAAAGTTATCGCTTAAAACGCTTAACTAACTTTATTGACCCGTGGGCTGACCAATACGGTGCAGGTTATCAATTAAGTCAGGCATTAATTGCCTTTGGACGCGGCGAATGGTTCGGTGTTGGTTTGGGTAACAGTGTTCAAAAGCAGTTTTATTTACCTGAGGCGCATACCGATTTTGTATTTTCTATTTTGGCCGAAGAATTAGGCATGTTTGGTGCTTTATGCACTGTGGCTTTATTTGTCATGGTAACGCTGCGTGGATTAATTATCGGGTTGCGTGCTGAAAGGGAAAAGCTATTCTTTTCTGCCTATGTAGCTTATGGATTAAGTATCTTATGGATTGGTCAGTTTATTATTAATATTGGGGTGAATATCGGTTTGTTGCCCACTAAAGGGCTAACACTGCCTTTTTTAAGTTATGGCGGCAGCTCTCTTATTATTTGCTGCGTCAGTTTAGCGTTATTGTTGCGTATTGATTGGGAACGGCGTAACGCCCTCGGTAATGCAGAAATAGAATTTAGCGAATCTGATTTTTTCGATGAGGAAAAGAAACATGGCGCGTAACGTCCTAATTATGGCGGGAGGGACGGGAGGTCATGTGTTTCCGGCCTTGGCCTGTGCGCGAGAATTCCAAGCACGCGGCTACACCGTGCATTGGTTGGGCACGCCGCGCGGTATTGAAAACGACCTCGTGCCGCAAGCCGGGCTGACGCTACACCGCATTGACATCGCCGGATTGCGTGGCAAAGGGGCGTTGGCACTGCTCAAAGCACCGTTGCAGATGCTGCGCGCATTGCGTCAGGCGCAACGTGTATTGCGTGACGTGCAGCCGGTGTGCGTGCTCGGCATGGGCGGATTTGTGACCGGGCCGGGCGGATTGGCTGCGCGTTTGGCGGGTATTCCGCTGATTATTCATGAGCAAAATGCCGTAGCGGGTACCAGTAACCGCGCATTAGCACCGATGGCGCGTCGGATTTGTGAGGCATTTCCCAATACTTTTCCCGCCTCCGAGAAACGTCGTACCACAGGTAATCCGGTGCGTAGTGAGTTGTTTCTAAAAGAAAAAGCTATCAATAAAACGCCACAATTATTGGTGCTAGGCGGTAGTTTAGGCGCGGAACCGATCAATCAATTATTGCCGCAGGCGTTGGCGCTGTTGCCGCCCGAAATACGCCCGCGCGTGGTGCATCAAGCTGGGCGACAGCACGCAGAAATTACTGCCGCGCGTTACCGTGAAGCGGGTGTAGTGGCTGACGTTCAGCCCTTTATTGCGGATATGGCAAGCGCCTACCGTGAAGCGGATTGCGTGATTTGTCGTGCCGGTGCGTTAACGATTGGCGAATTAGCGGCGGCAGGCTTGCCTTCGTTTTTGATTCCGCTCCCGCACGCCATTGATGACCACCAAACACGCAACGCAGAATTTTTAGCGCAGGCTGGAGCGGCACTGTTGCTGCCTCAGCGCACAATCGACGCGGCCCGTTTAGCCGCCCATTTAACTGACGTTCTGACGCACCCGGAAAAGCTCGTGGCTATGGGCTCGGCAGCCAAACATCTGGCAAAGCCAGAGGCTACGCGTGAAGTCGTCGATATTTGTTTGGAGGTGCTCAATGGCTGAGGTTTCTCAACCCTGCGCGGCAGAGTTGCGCCGTATGCGTCGGATTCGCCGGATTCATTTTGTGGGAATTGGCGGCGTCGGCATGTGCGGTATTGCTGAAGTGTTGCTCAATTTGGGCTATCAGGTATCCGGTTCTGATTTGCGTGCGTCGGTGGTGACGGAGCGGTTAGCCGGTTTCGGCGCGACGATTTTCATCGGTCATCAGGCAGAAAATGCGGTGGGCGCGGATGTGTTGGTGGTGTCGAGCGCCATCAATCCCGCAAATCCAGAAGTGGCGTATGCGCTGGAGAACCGCATTCCTGTGGTGCCACGCGCTGAAATGTTGGCGGAATTAATGCGCTATCGGCACGGCATTGCGGTGGCGGGGACGCATGGCAAAACCACCACCACAAGCCTGATAGCCTCGGTGTTTGCCGCTGCCGGACTCGACCCCACCTTTGTGATTGGTGGCAAATTGACGGCGGCGGGAACCAATGCCCAGCTAGGAAGCAGCCGTTATTTGGT
>CAZBNX010000017.1:2730-10731 GCA_964493255.1 uncultured Pseudomonas sp. | reverse complement strand
CATCCGCTGTTTGCTGTGCAGGGGGAGTGAAATGAGTCTGCAAACCCAAATCGACCCGAAAGCCTTTGGCCGTGTGGCTGTTTTATTTGGCGGTCGTAGCGCCGAACGTGACGTGTCTCTGAAATCAGGCGCTGCCGTGTTAGAGGCGCTGTTGGCGTCGGGTGTGGATGCGTTTGGCATCGACGTGGGCGACGATTTTTTGCAGCGTTTAGCGCAAGAAACCCCCGACCGCGCGTTTATCGTGCTGCATGGTCGTGGCGGCGAAGATGGTTGTATGCAAGGTTTGTTGGAATGTTTGGGCATTCCTTATACCGGCTGCGGCGTGCTGGCTTCGGCGCTGGCAATGGACAAACTGCGGACCAAACAAGTGTGGCAAAGCGTGGGCTTACCGACGCCACGTCATGCGGCTTTAAGCAGCGTTGCCGACTGTGAGCACGCCGCTGTTGAGCTGGGATTTCCGCTGATGGTGAAGCCCGCACACGAAGGCTCCAGCATTGGTATGGCAAAGGTGCATTCGTTAGAGGAATTGGTCTCTGCGTGGCATGCGGCCAGTGCGTTTGATTCGCAAGTCCTTGTTGAGCAATGGGTTTCTGGGCCTGAGTTTACCGTTGCTATGCTGCGCGGAGATATTCTGCCGCCCATTCGGTTAGTAACGCCCCATGATTTCTACGATTACGATGCCAAGTATTTAGCCAACGATACGCGCTACCAAATTCCGTGTGGCCTTGATGCGGAACAGGAAGCAACGCTGCGTGATTTAGTGGCGCGTGCGTGCCACGCCGTTGGCGTGCGTGGCTGGGCGCGTGCGGATGTGATGCAAGACGCGCAAGGCCAGTTTTGGTTATTAGAAATCAATACCGTCCCCGGTATGACTGACCACAGTTTAGTGCCGATGGCGGCGCGTGCCGCCGGTTTAACCTTTGGTCAATTAGTGCTGAATGTGCTGGCTGATAGCCTTGAAACGAGAAATTAACGCATGATTTTGGTTTTACGTGACCACCGGCCAGTGGTCACGCCGCCCAAAAGTAAACAGGGTTTGCGGCGTGGTGCGAGTCGTCCGGTTGCGCGTAAGCCGATGGCGAAACCGTTACCGATGCCGTCGCTGTCGGCTGTCATGGGCTTTTTCTGGTTCTTATTATTGATGGTCGTGCTTCTGGTGGCATGGCGGTTCCATGATAGGGTGTGGGCGTATCTTGATGTGCCCATCACCCGTGTTCGCGTTGAGGGCGAATTGGCGTATTTGGGGCGGGATACCGTGCAAAAAAGTATAGAGCCTTATGCACAGCACACCTTTTTTAATGCCAACGTGGATGCTGTTCGCCAACAACTAGAACAGGTTCCGTGGGTTGCACAGGCAGAGGTTCGTAAAATTTGGCCAGACCAGCTCATGGTGCGTCTCACCGAGCAATTGCCGGTGGCGCGTTGGGGCGATAACGCTTTACTGAGCAGTCAGGGGCGTGCGTTTACGCCGGAGGATGTAGGTCGGTACGCGAACTTGCCAAAATTATGGGGGCCGCCCCATGCTCAACAAAAAGTGATGCAGCATTATCAAATTTTTAGCCAGTTATTGCGTCCTTTGAATTTCACCATTACGAGTCTAGAAATGCGTGAACAAGGAAGCTGGTATTTAGCCACGGGGCAAGGCATTGAATTATTACTGGGACGCGAGCGAGTAGTTGACAGAGTGCGCCGGTTTGTCAATGTCTATCCTGCTACCTTACAAGACAAAACGGACAACATTGCGCGCGTAGATTTACGGTATCCCAACGGTTTTGCTGTGGGTTGGCGTACTCAACCCGATGCCCCCGGTGGGCGAAAAATGAGCCGACAGTGAATGAAGGAGACAACAGAGATCATGGCGAATGTGCAGAGTGGCAATATGATCGTCAGCTTGGATATTGGCACGTCCAAGGTGGTTGCTCTCGTCGCTGAGGTGACAGCCGACCAGAGGTTAGAGGTCGTGGGTGTGGGCACTCACGCTTCAACAGGTTTGAAAAAGGGCTTGGTGGTCAGTGTTGAGAAAACGGTTCAGGCGATTCAACGCGCGGTAGAAGAAGCGCAACAGATGGCGGGTTGCCATATTCATTCTGTGTTCGTCGGCCTATCAGGCAATCATATTCGCGGCTTGAATTCGCATGGGGTGGGTGTAGTGCGTGACCGTGAGGTCAGTGCGGCGGATATTGAGCGCGCACTTGAAGCGGCCAGAGCGGTGGATTTACCAGAATGGCAGCGGGTTTTACACACACTGCCGCGAGATTATACGGTGAATAGTCAATCTGGCATCCGCGACCCGCTGGGTATGTCCGGTGTTCGCTTAGAAGCGCAAGTCCATATTGTGACCTGTGCTATTGATGCTGCTCAAAATATTGAAACCTGTGTCCGTCGTGCTGGTTTAGAGGTTGATGAAATTATTTTGGCATCATTAGCCTCGGCTGAATCCGTATTAACCGAAGATGAAAAACAACTCGGTGTCTGTTTAGTTGATATTGGTGGTGGTACAACTGATATTGCTGTGTTTGCGAATGGTGCTATTTGTCACACTGCCGTATTACCCGTTGCCGGTGATCAGGTGACAACGGATATTGCATTGGCGTTACATATTCCTGTTCAAGCGGCTGAAAGTATTAAAGTACGTTATGCGTGTGCATTAACAGGGTTAGTAGGTGATGACGAAGTATTGCGAATACCCAGCGTCGGTGACAGCCCGGCCAGACAGGTGCCGCGTCAGGCATTAGCCGCTGTGGTTGAGCCGCGCTATGAGGAATTGTTATTGCTTGTTCAAGCGGAATTACGACGCTCTGGATATGAAAAAGCGTTAGCAGCAGGTTTGGTTTTGACCGGAGGCACCGCGCGTATGGAAGGTACGCTAGAGCTTGCCGAAGATATTTTCCAAATGCCGATTCGCTTGGGCGTACCCTCTCACGTTGGAAATTCAGATGTGGTAGATAATCCGGTGTATGCGACGGGCGTTGGCTTGCTACTGTGTGGATTGAAAAGACCCAGTGAACCTGTGTTCTCTAATAACACATCAGAAGAATCTAAACCGCCAATCTTTGAACGATTGAAGCGTTGGGTTCAGAGTAATCTCTAATTAATATCGGCGCTTAACGCTGAACACATATAAAAGGGTAATGGAATGTTTCAACTACTCGAAAATTTGCAATCCACCGCCGTCATTAAAGTTATAGGAGTGGGCGGTGGTGGTGGTAATGCAGTCAATCACATGTTACGCAGTAACATTGAGAATATTGATTTCATTTGTGCTAACACCGACGCCCAAGCGTTAAAAAAAGTTGAAGCCCGTACCATTTTGCAATTAGGGCAAAATATTACTAAAGGATTGGGCGCTGGTACTAATCCTGAAGTAGGGCGGCAAGCTGCCTTAGAAGACCGTGACCGCATCGCTGAAGTATTGGAAGGTGCGAATATGGTTTTCATCACGACGGGAATGGGCGGTGGTACTGGAACAGGTGCCGCGCCAGTCATTGCTGAAGTGGCCAAATCCATGGGTATTCTGACGGTCGCGGTTGTCACTAAGCCCTTCCCGTTCGAAGGCCGTAAGCGTATGCAAATCGCGGAAGATGGCATTCAAGCGTTATCGGAGCATGTGGATTCGCTTATTACTATTCCGAACGAAAAGCTATTAACTATCTTAGGTAAAGATGCCAGTTTGTTGCGTGCCTTTGCTAAAGCGGACGATGTTCTGGCGAATGCTGTGCGCGGTATTTCTGACATCATGCAGCGCCCCGGCTTGATGAACGTAGACTTTGCGGACGTGCGTACCGTCATGAGCGAAATGGGCATGGCCATGATGGGCACCGGCATCGCAGAAGGGCCAGAACGTGCGCGCGAAGCAACCGAAGCCGCTATCCGTAATCCGTTACTGGAAGATATCAATCTACAAGGTGCGCGCGGCATCTTGGTAAATATCACGGCGGGCGAAAGCCTGAGCTTGGGCGAGTACACCGAGGTAGGCGGTATTATCGAGCAATTCACCTCTGATCAAGCGACCGTGAAAATTGGCGCTGTCATTGATGAAACGATGAAAGACAGCCTGAGCGTTACGGTAGTTGCGACGGGCTTAGGGTATTTAGAAAAAGAAAAACCTGAAATCACCCCTAAAGACCCTTACGCGCACCTCGCTGGCGCAACGGCTACACGGAATGAAAGCACCATCCCAACCGCCGAACCCATCAGTCCGCGCCACACGTCGCGCACGCCGCGTTCCAGCACGCAGCCGGTACGCACCGCAGAAGATTTGGAGTTATTAGATATTCCAACCTTCTTGCGTCGCCAATCCGAATGAATGTGACACTTTTGTGTAGGCGTGCGATTGGTATTCAGCTAGAAAGGGCTCTGTTATTATCCGTCGGACATGACTGAGAACAGTTCACAACTTGCGCAGATACGGCCAGAGCCATGATCAAACAACGCACTTTGAAGAACACCATTCGTGCAACAGGCGTCGGCCTGCACTCGGGAGAAAAGGTTTACCTGACTCTCAAGCCAGCGCCTGTAGATACGGGTATTGTTTTTCGCCGTACCGACTTAACTCCCGCTGTTGAAATTCCAGCACGCGCAGAGTTCGTTGGAGAGACCACTCTTTCAACAACGCTGCTTAATCACGATGTCAAAGTGGATACCGTGGAGCATCTGTTATCCGCATTGGCGGGTTTGGGGGTAGATAACGCTTACATCGAGTTATCTGCGTCTGAAGTGCCGATTATGGATGGCAGTGCGGGGCCTTTTGTGTTTCTTATCCAATCCGCTGGATTGCAAGAGCAAGAGGCTGCGAAACGCTTCATCCGTATTAAACGTGAAGTCAGCGTTTCCGATGGTGATAAGCGTGCCACCTTCTTGCCGTTTGACGGTTTCAAGGTGTCTTTTGAGATTGATTTTAACCATCCAATTTTCAAAGAAAGCACACAAGTAGCCAGCGTTGATTTTTCCAGTACCTCGTTTGTCCGCGAGGTCAGTCGCGCGCGTACCTTTGGGTTTATGCGCGACATCGAATATCTGCGTTCTCAAAATTTGGCACTCGGCGGTAGCGTCAATAACGCCATTGTTGTGGATGAGCAGGGCGTATTAAACGAAGACGGCTTACGTTGTGAAGACGAATTCGTGAAGCACAAAATTTTAGACGCCATCGGTGATTTGTATTTGCTGGGAAATAGCCTTATTGGCGAATTTCGTGGCCATAAATCGGGCCATGCGTTGAATAACCGTTTATTACGCACGCTATTGGCGGACCATGACGCTTGGGAGATGGTGACGTTCGATAACGCAGGCAGCGCGCCTATTTCGTACATGAATCCAGCCGCTGGCTAATCGTTCCTGCGTTTGTACTAGCGATTAAAAAGCCACCTTTTTAGGTGGCTTTTTTTTCTGCTTTTTCTGCCTTTTCTGCGTCAGGTAAGCCGTGCCGTGCAAGGCGTTCCAAAGCGGCGCGCAAGGCTGGATTGCTGACGTTCGCGGCTGTTTCTTGCAGGGTGCGACTGGCTTGGTTTGACAGCGTAAGCCGCTCGCGCTCTGGAACCACGACCTCATCCTGTGGGCGCACTTTAATTTGAATGGTTTTGAGCGTCTGAAAGGCGGGTACCGTTTGCAATTCCTTCAACAGCCGATTGTGTTGATAGCGCAAGCGTGTCGCCCAATTGGCGTCCGTTACCAGCAACATCAAGCAGCCTTCTTGTAAGGCCGCCACGCGGCAATGCGCGCGCGCAGCGGGTTGTAAATGCTGCTCTAGTTGCGTTTGTAGTGCCGAAAGTTGGTCAGCCCCTCGGAGGAGTTCTTGCAGCGCGGGTGTGTGTTGCAATAGAGAGCGGAGTGTCTGAGCACGCTTCATAATCAAAATCCAGTGCTTAATGGGCATTCAGCCTAGCAGAAGGCTCTAGCGAAAGGAGGCACCTTCTTTTTTCCCTAGAGTTTCCGGGTAGAATGCCGCCTCTCCTTGGCCGCCCTAGCGGCATCGAGCACTCCGTGAAGAGTGCACTCCATGACCCGGCTGGATGATCCTTTCGATATGTTTGCGCCCCTGTTCAAGAAGCTGTTTGGTAGCAAGAACGACCGTGAAGTCAAACGCATGGCGAAGATGGTGCAAACCATCAATGCGCTCGAAGAAGGCATACTTGCACTCACTGACGAGCAGTTGCGCGGTAAAACTGCTGAATTTCGCGCCCGTTTGGCCAAGGGTGAAACCTTAGATAATTTGCTTCCCGAAGCCTTCGCCGTGGCGCGTGAGGCGGGTAAGCGCGTGATGGGAATGCGTCACTTCGACGTGCAGCTCATTGGTGGCATGGTTTTGCACGGCGGCAAAATTGCTGAAATGCGTACCGGCGAAGGTAAAACGCTGGTCGGTACGTTGGCGGTTTACCTGAATGCGCTGTCGGGTAAAGGCGTGCATGTGGTGACGGTAAACGACTACCTTGCCCGCCGCGATGCCTCGTGGATGCGTCCGTTGTATGAATTTTTGGGGCTGACGGTGGGCGTTGTTACGCCTTTCCAAGACCCTAGCGAGAAACGCGCTGCCTACGCCGCTGACATCACTTACGGCACCAATAACGAATTTGGTTTTGATTATCTGCGCGACAACATGGCGTTCAGTCTCGACGAAAAATACCAGCGCGAACTCAATTTCGCGGTCGTCGATGAAGTGGACTCCATTCTGATTGACGAAGCGCGCACCCCGCTGATTATTTCCGGCCCAGCAGAAGACAGCTCGCGCCTTTATCAGCATATGAATCAATTAATTCCGCGCTTGCGTCGTCAAACACAGGCAGAAGATGGCACCGTCACCGAAGAAGGGCACTACACGATTGATGAGAAAACTCGTCAAGTCGAGCTGACCGAACAAGGCCACCAGTGCCTAGAAGATGTACTGACGCAAGCCGGATTGCTGCCCGAAGGTGAAAGCCTTTACGCCGCACATAACTTAGGCTTGCTCACGCATTCTTATGCGGCGCTGCGCGCTCATACGCTGTTCCACCGTAACGTGGAATACATCGTACAAGATGGCCAAGTGGTGCTGATTGATGAGCATACCGGGCGCACCATGCAAGGCCGTCGCTTATCTGAGGGCTTGCATCAGGCGATTGAAGCCAAAGAAGGCGTACAGATTCAGGCCGAAAGCCAAACGCTGGCCTCAACCACGTTCCAAAATTATTTCCGCCTGTACGCCAAATTAGGCGGCATGACCGGCACCGCTGACACCGAAGCCTTTGAATTTCAACAAATTTATGGCTTGGATGTTGTCGTCATCCCGACGCATCGCCCGGTGGCGCGTAAAGATTTCAACGACTTGGTTTACCTCACCCAAGAAGAAAAATTTGCCGCCATTATTGAAGACGTGCGCGCGTGCCAAGCGGCAGGGCGTCCGGTGTTGGTGGGTACGGCGTCCATTGAAGGCTCCGAGCATGTGTCGCGTTTGCTGCATAACGCGGGCATTGAGCACAAGGTACTGAACGCCAAATACCACGACAAAGAAGCCGAAATTATCGCGCAGGCCGGGCGTCCGGGCGCGGTGACGATTGCCACCAACATGGCCGGTCGCGGTACCGACATTCTGCTGGGCGGTAATTGGGAAGTTGAAGTGGCGGCACTGGAAAACCCCACCGATGAGCAAGTGGCTGCTATCAAAACCGCGTGGCAAGAACGCCATAAAGCGGTGCTGGCGGCGGGTGGTTTGCACGTTGTGGCCTCTGAGCGCCACGAATCACGCCGCATTGACAACCAGTTGCGCGGTCGTGCTGGTCGTCAGGGGGACCCGGGTTCTAGCCGTTTCTACCTGTCGCTTGAAGATAATTTGATGCGAATTTTTGCCTCTGACCGCGTTAAAGGCTTGATGAAAGCCTTGGGAATGCAGGCAGGCGAAGCCATTGAGCACCGCATGGTGACCAACGCCATCGAAAAAGCACAGCGCAAAGTGGAAGGCCGTAACTTCGACATCCGCAAACAGTTGCTCGAATTTGACGACGTGGCCAACGAACAGCGCAAAGTGATTTA
>CAZBNX010000017.1:0-2630 GCA_964493255.1 uncultured Pseudomonas sp. | reverse complement strand
AAACAAGAATACAAGCGTGAATCGTTTGTCTTGTTCCAAGAGTTGCTGGAAAGCATTCGCCGTGATGTCATTCGCGTGATTTCTCACGTTCAAGTGCGCGAAAACGACCCCGCCGAAGAAGAAGAGCGTCTGCGCCGTGAAGCCGAGGCACTCGCCGCACACCTGCAATTCCAGCACCCT
This sequence comes from uncultured Pseudomonas sp., assembly GCA_964493255.1. Lineage (GTDB taxonomy): Bacteria > Pseudomonadota > Gammaproteobacteria > Pseudomonadales > Pseudomonadaceae > Geopseudomonas. The sequence continues at coordinate 2,450 of CAZBNX010000017.1, read as the reverse complement.
GATGTGGCCGGAGATGACGTCGATACCGACGCTTCCACCCAGCCAAAAATCGGGCGCAATGACCCGTGCCCCTGCGGTTCGGGTAAGAAGTACAAGCAATGTCACGGCAAAATTGAATAAATTACGCCGCGCTTAAACCGCGCCGCGACCGGCCCCGCCGTTCGCGGCGTTTTTACACGTTTTACCTCTGCGCCATGCGCGCTCTAGGAGATTTTCATGGCTGTTGGTCTTGGTTCTCTGCCGACACTGCACCCGGTTCCCGGTTTCGAACTTGGCATTGCGTCTGCCGGTATTAAGCGCGTTGGCCGTAAAGATGTGGTGGTGATGCGCTGTGCGGAAGGTTCGCGCGTGGCCGGTGTGACGACCACCAACGCCTTTTGCGCCGCGCCGGTGCTGGTCACGCGCGAGCGGTTGGCGGGCGATGTGCGTTACCTGCTCACCAATACCGGCAATGCCAACGCGGGCACGGGTGCTGAGGGTTTGGCGAATGCGCGTCGTACTTGCGCGGCGTTAGCGGCGCTGACCGGCGTGGCAGAGAGCGCCATTCTGCCGTTCTCAACCGGCGTGATTGGTGAACCGCTGCCGGTCGAGAAAATCGAAAGCGCATTACAGGCCGCGCTGGATGATTTGCAGGAAGGTAATTGGGCGCAAGCCGCTGAAGGCATCATGACCACCGACACGCTGCCCAAAGGCGCGAGCCGTCAGTTTGAGCATGAAGGCGTAACCGTCACGGTAACGGGTATCAGTAAAGGCGCGGGCATGATTCGCCCGAATATGGCCACCATGTTGGGCTATATCGCTACCGATGCCAGCGTTTCGCGTGAGGTGCTGCAAGCGTTGGTCGCGGATGCGGCCAATAAATCGTTCAACCGCATCACCATTGACGGCGACACTTCAACTAACGATTGCTGCATGTTGATTGCCACCGGACAAGCGGCACTGCCCGACATTACCGCGCCAGAAGGCGAGCTGTACGCCAAGCTGAAAAACGCCATTTTCGACGTTTTTATGGAAGTGGCGCAGGCGATTGTTCGTGATGGCGAAGGTGCCACCAAGTTCGTCACTGTGCAGGTGAATGGCGGCGCAAACGCGCAAGAATGCTTAGATGTGGCCTATGCGGTCGCGCATTCGCCGCTGATTAAAACCGCGCTGTTTGCCTCTGACCCCAACTGGGGGCGCATTTTGGCCGCCGTCGGTTATGCCGGTGTGCCGAATTTGGATGTCAGCCTGATTGATGTGTTCTTGGGTGAAGTGTGCATTGCCAGCCAAGGCGGTCGCGCGGCTACTTACACCGAAGAACAAGGCGCTGCGGTCATGGCGCAGGAAGAAATCAGCATCCGCATTGAATTGGGGCGCGGTACGTTCAGCGAAACCATCTGGACCACCGACCTTTCCCACGAATATGTGCGGATTAACGCCGAGTACCGCTCTTAATCACGCAGCGGCATCGGTCACACCGGAGGCGTGCAGTGCGTGAGTGCTGTGCGCCTTTTGAGTTTTTGGAGAATGAACAATGCACGAGTTGCATGTTGCCGCCGCCGTGATTCGCGGCACAGATGGACGCATTTTGTTGGCACAACGCCCCGCGCATAAACACCAAGGCGGCTTGTGGGAATTTCCCGGCGGCAAGGTAGAAGCGGGCGAATCCGTGCTTTCGGCGTTGGCGCGTGAATTACGCGAAGAGCTGGGCATTCAGGTCACGCACGCGCAGCCGCTCATTCAAGTGCGTCATGCCTATCCTGATTGTCGGGTGTTGTTGGATGTCTACGAAGTAACGGGATTTACCGGCGACGCGCACGGTGCGGAAGGTCAGCCGCTGGCGTGGGTGGCGGCGCGTGAGTTGCTGGATTACGAATTTCCCGAAGCCAATCGTCCGATTGTGGCGGCGGCGCGTTTGCCAAACACCTACCTCATCACCCCTGATGATGAAATGACGCCCGCCGAATTGATTAAAGGCGTGCGTCAGGCGTTGGCCAATGGCGTGCAGTTGGTGCAATTGCGCGCGCCGCAGGCATTCATCCCCGAATACCGTGATTTAGCAACGGATATTCAGGGGTTATGCGCGGGTAAAGCGCAACTGATGTTGAAAGGTCCGTTGGAATGGTTGGGGGATTTCCCCGCAGCCGGTTGGCACCTAACCGCCGCGCAATTGCGTAAATATGCCCCGAAAGGCCGCCCATTTCCGGCACACCGTTGGTTAGCGGCTTCCTGTCATAACGCGGAAGAGTTGGCTTTGGCCGAACAAATGGGCGTGGATTTCGTCACCTTATCGCCGGTACAAGCGACACAAACGCACCCCGATGCAACGCCGCTGGGTTGGGCGCAAGCGGCTGAATTAACGACGCATTTTCGTCATCCGGTGTTTTTTTTGGGCGGTTTGGGTGAGTCGCATGTTAGCCAAGCGCGCCAACACGGCGCGCAAGGTGTGGCGGGTATTCGGGCGTTTTGGC
>CAZBNX010000016.1:9387-20756 GCA_964493255.1 uncultured Pseudomonas sp. | reverse complement strand
TGCCAATCGTGCAAGCTGTCACCGGCGTTGGCGTTGTTGCTGTCGTTACAGACCCACGGGCGCTTGCTGTCCTGTCCGGCTTGTGTGAGTGCAAGGTCGGCGCGCTTGAGTACGCTGTCGATGGATTCGCCCGGCTGAAATGCCGTCACGCCCACATGCGCGACTGGCGTGCAATCGCTGAAACCGTTGGCGCGCAATTTTTCGAGATATTCGCTTAATCGCTGCGCCAAACGTCGGGCTTCAGTGGGCGCAAGTCCGGGGGCAACTAAGGTAAATTCTCCGCCTCGGTTGCGTGCAGCTAACCATTCTTCGTTGCCTAATTCGGCACTGAGCGCCGTTAAGCGGTCAGCGGTGCTACGCAGGAGCGACTCACTGCACAGTGCGCCAAGTCGTTGGTTTAATCCGGCTAAATCATTGATGCGTAAGACTAATAAATATCCGGCGCTGTTGGCTTCGTTGACGGCGAGGCGCGTTTGTAAGTGCGTCATCAGTAATTGACGGTTAGCCAATCCCGTGAGGCTGTCTTGATACGCCGCATTACGCAGCTTTTCGCTGCGTTCGGCTTCTTCGGCTAACAAACCGTGCAATTTTTCCACCATTTGGTTCATGGCGGTTACCACGCGGCTAAATTCAGGCGCGCGTGCCATATCCGGCAACGGACGAAATTCGCGGTGCGTGATGGCCTCGGCTTGCAGGCGCATTTCTTCTAAGGGGCGTAATTGGCGGCGCAACAACCAGCCACCCGCGACCACCGCGCAAACACCGCACGCCAACAGCCATAACAGGCTGGAAACCGTGCTATCCCACAGGCGTGCGAGGGCGTATTGCGGATGGCTGAGAATTTCGATGCGTGCGGCGACGGTTTTGTCTTGCAGGATGTCGGCGCGTCCGGCGTCGTGGCGCAGGTTGAGGATTTTTTCGAACCAGTCCGGCACGTTAGAGGCAATCGCGGCGCTGCGTTCAATCAGGGCATTACCCTGAGTGTCGAGCACCCGGATGGAAGCAAAATAACCGCTGTCGAAAATAGAGCTCACCATCAGCTCTAACATGGCGGGGTCTTCGATGTGCGGGCCAAGCGAAAGGCTCAACGCGGTGGCGGAGTCCTGTGCATGTGCGTGCAGCTCATCGGCGAGTTGCTCGCGTGAGCTTTCCAAACTGGCGCTAAAAGTGCCAGCAAAGGCCAGCACCAAAAACACCAAAATGGCGAGTGATAACTGTTTCAGCAACGACATGACAGGCTCCTTATCCGTTACCGCTTAATGGCGTTTGAGCAACACCGGCTTTTCTTCGGGAGCTTGGAACAACAAGAACAGCGCGGTGAGCACTTCGGGGATTTGCTCCAGCATATCGTCAACTAAATCAACGTCTTGGCTGATTTCAGCAAATTCGGGTTGGTCATCAAACAGACCAGAACCCACCATGATGGGCAACAGTAATTCGCTGACTTCATCTTCTGCGCCATCAAACCAAGTGTTTTCGCGCAAGAACACGCCCTCCATAAAGCCCACGCACCAGCAGCGCAGGTCGGAGGTGTCTGGCTCTTCGCCAAGGTCGAGGTCACAGGGCAAATCCATGTCGTCATCACTGGCCAACTGGCGAGCGATGTGGTTTTTCAGGGTAACCAAGGCGCTTTCGATGTCGGTTTGTTGCGCTTCGTCGCGGTAATGCGGTGGCTCGGCAAACAGCGCATCAATCCATTCCCGTTCGGGGAGGATGTCGGGGCAGATAGACAGGGCCGTCAGGTAGCCGTGTGCGGCCATGAAGTCCAAGGCTTCCTCATGCAAGTCATCAGCATCAAGGAAGGTTTGCAGGCGGGAAAGTTGCTCGGCGAAGGACATGGGCGCTAAACCTCTAAGTAAGGGCGTTTCCGATTGTAGACGAGGCATGAAGTGCTGTCAGGTTCACAGCCGTTTTAAGGCAGGCGCGTATAATTGCCGCTTCCTCGTGAGGGTTCTTCATGCGTGATTCGGCGTTGCGTGTTCTTAAAGATATTTTCGGTTATGACGGCTTTCGTGGCCACCAAGCGGCGGTGATTCAACAGCTTTTGGCCGGAAAAGATGCGTTGGTATTGATGCCGACAGGTGGTGGAAAATCGCTTTGTTATCAAGTGCCTGCGTTATTGAAAGACGGCGTTGCCGTGGTTATTTCGCCCCTGATTGCGCTGATGGCTGACCAAATTGCCACGTTAGAGGAGTTAGGCGTTCCAGCGGTGGCGCTTAATTCAACCCAAAGCGCCGATGAGCAACGCGAAATCGCCAATAAATTGCGCGCTGGAGTGGTGCGTTTGTTGTATTTAGCCCCCGAACGCTTGATGCAGCCGCGCATGTTGGCGTTTTTGCAAACGCTGCCGCTGTCGTTATTTGCGATTGATGAGGCGCATTGTGTATCACAGTGGGGGCACGATTTCCGCCCAGAATACTTACAGTTAGGGCAACTGGCGGAGCTGTTTCCCGAGGTGCCGCGTGTGGCGCTAACGGCCACCGCTGACCGGCGCACCCGTGATGAAATCGTGCAGCGTTTGGGGTTGGAGCAGGCGCAACAGTTTTTATCGAGCTTTGATCGCCCGAACATTTTTTATCGCATTGTGCCGAAAGAGCAGCCGCGTCAGCAGTTGCTGCATTTTCTGGCCGGACATCGCGGCGATGCGGGCATTGTGTATTGCCTATCGCGCAAAAAAGTGGAGGACGTGGCGGCTTTTCTGGTTAAGCAAGGGTATCCGGCACTGCCGTATCACGCGGGATTAGCCAACGAAATACGCGCCGAACACCAGCAGCGCTTCATCAATGAAGAAGGGCTCATCATGGTGGCAACGATTGCGTTCGGCATGGGCATTGATAAGCCGAATGTGCGTTTTGTGGCGCATCTGGATTTACCGCGTTCGCCGGAATCCTATTACCAAGAAACGGGACGCGCGGGGCGCGACGGTTTGCCAGCGAATGCGTGGATGGCTTACGGCCTGCAAGATGTGCTGTTTTTGCGGCAAATGCTGCATAACCCCGACAACGAAGGCGCGCATAAGCGTGTGGAGCAACACAAATTAGAAGCGATGCTGGCGCTGTGTGAGGAAGCGCGTTGTCGGCGGCAAGCGTTGTTAGCCTGCTTTGATGAGCAGATGCCAGAACCGTGCGGGCATTGTGATAATTGCATCGAGCCGGTCGAAACATGGGACGCCACCGACGCAGCGCGTTTGGCGTTATCGGCGATTTTCCGCACCGGGCAACGGTATGGCGTGACGCATTTAATTGATGTGTTGCTGGGGCGTGCGACGGAAAAGGTGTCGGCTGTTGGGCATCAGGCGCTGTCGGTATTCGGGTTAGGCCGTGACCTAGACGAAGCCGGTTGGCGGACGCTATTTCGGCAGCTCATCGCGCAGGGGCTGGCCGATGTGGATGTTGAAGGCTATGGCAGCGTGCGCTTAGTGGAAAAATGCCGTCCGTTGTTACGCGGTGAGCAGCGTCTAGAGTTGCGCCGTGATGTGCGCTCGGTGCGGGTGTCGCGCAGCAGTGGGCGCATGGGAACGCTGCCGGTTAATGCGTTGGTACGCGGCGATGAACAGCCGTTGTGGGAGGCGTTGCGCGGTTTGCGTCGTCGTTTGGCGGCGGAACATGCGGTGCCGCCGTATGTCATTTTCCCAGATGCAACGCTGTTAGAAATGCTGCGGTTGCGTCCGCGTGATTTGGCGGAAATGGCGCGTATCAGTGGCGTGGGCGCGCGCAAATTGGAGCGATATGGCGCGTTATTTCTTGAGTTACTGGTAACAAACGGTGCTTCTGCCAGTGTTACCCCACAAGGTGACCGCCGCCACGAAATGATTCGTTTGGCACGTCAAGGCGTTGCACCCGAACAGATTGCCGCGCGCTTGCAATGCCCAGAAAAAAGCGTCTACAGCGCCTTGGTCGAAGCCATTCGCACGCAAACGCTGTCGTTAGAACAGGCATTACCGTTACCGCGCGCTGCGCTTGAAACCATACAAGACAGTTTTTTAGCCGCAGAAGAAGGGTTGCCATCGGCGGGGGAAGTGGCCGCGCGCTTGGGTAATGCAGTGCCGTTGGGCGTGTTGCAGTGTGTGCGCGCGGCGTTAAAGGTTGAATTGGGCGAGGAGGGTTAAAGGTTAATTGTGGCCGGATTCTTCGCCGCCTAAGGCTTCAATGAGCAGCGGTAGAAACTCGGCGAATGTCAGCATCATCAGCGCGAAGGTGGCATCTTGTTCAGCCAGCGCATCGTCGCCACTTTCTTGGCTGATTTGCTCATGCAGCACATCGCCAAAACGCAAACGCCGCAGGGTGAGTTTGTCATCCAGTAAGAAAGAGAGGCGTTCTTGCCAATCTAACGCCAAACGCACCACCACCTTTCCTGCAGAAAGGTGCGTTTGGATTTCTTCACTGCTCAAATCCTGACGCTTGCAGCGCACGATGCCACCGTCTTCGTGCGTATCACGCAATTCGCATTCATCCAACACGGTAAAACCTGCGCTGGCGTGTTGCGTTTTGAGCCAGTGCGTTAGCGTGGCAATCGGCGCTTGACGCACCATGAATGGGCGAACGGGTAACGAGCCAAGCACTTCGCGCAACAGGGAAAGCAGCTCTTCGGCCTTACGCGGGGCGCTGCTGTCTACCAAAATAAGCCCTTGTTTGAGGTCGATGGCGGCGCGTGTGGTTTGACGGCGGATAAAGGCACGCGGCAAAAGCGTTTGGATGATGTCTTCGCGGAGCTGATTGCGTTCCTTGCGATAGACCTTACGCATTTGTTGCGTTTCGATTTCTTCGATTTTTTCTCCCAGTGCTTCACGAATCACCGTTGAAGGCAGCAGGCGTTCTTCCTTGCACGCAGCAAACAGTACGAAATGCTGGCTGCTGTGCGTGAGCGGGGATTGTTCGCGCTTGCCAATGGGCGGAATGAAACCGTAAGTCGTGACTTCTTGGCTGCCACACGCACGCGCTACTTTTTGCTGAAGCGCGGTTTCAAGTGATTCTGCGCTGATGTGTACGGGGGCGGTGAAACGGTAAATCAGTAGATTTTTGAACCACATACAAAAGCCTCAACAACAAAAAACAAATTTTTGAAAAAAGTGCTTGCCAAAATAGAAAAGCATCAATAATATGCGCGCCACTTCGAGAGCAAACGCAGCAGCGAAAGCAAAGCGAATGCAGGAAGAGGGTGATTAGCTCAGCCGGGAGAGCATCTGCCTTACAAGCAGAGGGTCGGCGGTTCGATCCCGTCATCACCCACCAAACTTTGCTACATAAGCAATACGGCGAAAGCCAACCGACGCGCAGTGGTAGTTCAGTCGGTTAGAATACCGGCCTGTCACGCCGGGGGTCGCGGGTTCGAGTCCCGTCCGCTGCGCCATATTAGGGCCTTCAAGTGACAAAGGCCAGAAAAAGCCCGACTACCTAGGTGGTCGGGCTTTTTTGTGTCTTAGGCATTGCTGGCCGTGTAATGATTTGGCTGGGCTGCTATTTCTCGCATGCTGCGGCCATCCTTTCGAGACGAAGGCATGAAATATCATCGTTTGGCTGCTGCGGTAGCCTTGGTTGGCCTAGCACTCACTGGCTGCGATTCGCAGTCTTCCCGTCAAGACGTCGAGCTGAAAACAGCGGCTGAAAAGGCTTCTTACGGTATCGGCCTCAATATGGGGCGTAGTTTGAGCCAAGAAGGCATGGATGACTTGAATGCGCGCGCTGTTGCTATCGGCATTGAAGATGCGTTGGCAAAAAAAGAACAGCGCCTCACTGACGAGCAATTGATGGAAGCATTCGCCGCGCTACAAAAGCGCGCCGAAGAGCGCATGGCTGCTATCGGCGCAGAAAACGCGCAAAAAGGTAAAAAATACTTAGAAGACAACGGCAAGCGTGCAGGCGTGACCACAACCGCTTCCGGTCTTCAGTATGAAGTGCTGCAAAAAGCCGAAGGCGCTCAACCAAAAGCAGACGACATCGTTTCTGTTCACTACGAAGGTAAGCTGATTGACGGCACTGTGTTTGACAGTTCTATCAAGCGCGGCTCGCCAGTTGTTTTGCCGGTCAGTGGTGTGATTCCGGGGTGGGTTGAAGGTTTGCAGCTCATGCACGTGGGCGAAAAGATTAAGCTCTATATCCCCAGTGATTTGGCGTATGGCGCGCAAAGCCCAAGCCCGAATATTCCGGCTAATTCTGTGCTTATCTTTGAGCTGGAATTATTAAGTATCCAACCAGCCGGTGTTGCCGAACACGGCGAAGAGTAATCTATGATTTGAAATAAGCGCCGCTACTGGCTTGAGTAGTGGCGCTTATTTATTAGTGTAACCTGTGTTCGCTGCGCTGCATAAACAATAGATTACGCTCTAATGGCCAATTAAACGCATGGTTTTGCTCTTCAGCAATAAAGCGACGCTCTTCTAATTCTTGGTACAGTGCTATTTCTTCGTCGGGCATGTAATGCAGGCAATCTCCGCCAAAAAACCACATTAAATCGCGTGGTATGAGGTGAGCAATTTGGGGGTAGCGATGAAAAATTTGCACAATAATTTCTTGGCCATCACCCATAGCCGTTTCGGAGTATTCACCTAATTCGGTGATTAGGGTGTCGAAGCGTTCCAAAAATAGCGTGTGGTCTTCATTCGGAATCTGTTCCGCATTGCCAATTGCCAGCAAAATGCTGCGTAAGTGCGCCATCAGCTCTAGCGCATGAGACAGGTAAGCGTTCACGGTAATCACCTATAACCAAACAGTGGCACCATTATATGCAATTTGGTGCAAAGGACTCTCATCGCATGACTAATCGACGCTTTTTACTGTAGTTGTTGCATTTGTAACAGCAAGTCTCTATCTAGTTCCTTTCGTTTCCACTTGTGCGTTCATGTCATGACAGCAGCTCTAACCCTTCGCCATCTTACGAAAATTTATAACAATGGTTTCGAGGCCCTGCGTGGTATCGATTTGAGTGTTGCCGAAGGCGACTTCTTTGCACTCCTAGGCCCCAATGGGGCTGGGAAATCGACCACGATAGGCATCGTGTCTACGTTGGTGAATAAAAGCGCAGGCGGCGTGGAAGTCTTTGGGCGTGATTTAGACTTTGAACCGGCTGCCTTGAAGCGTTGTTTAGGTGTTGTACCGCAAGAGTTTAATTTTAATCAATTTGAGAAGCCGTTCGATATATTAGTTGGGCAGGCAGGATATTACGGTGTTTCTTCAGGAGAAGCCAAGTTACGCGCTGAGAAGTATTTAACAGAACTTGGTTTGTGGGAAAAGCATAATATTCCTTCGCGGATGTTGTCGGGTGGTATGAAGCGGCGGTTAATGATTGCGCGCGCACTGATGCACAAGCCCCGGCTTTTAATTCTGGATGAACCGACAGCGGGCGTCGATATTGAATTGCGACGCTCAATGTGGACGTTCTTAACAGAATTAAATAGACAGGGCATTACTATTATTTTGACAACGCACTATTTAGAAGAAGCTGAACAATTATGCAGGCATATTGCTATTATTGATCAAGGGCAAATTGTTGAAAATACCAGTATGCGCTCGTTATTGGGCAAGTTGTATATTGAAACATTTGTGCTTGATTTGAGACGCCCGCAGTCCTTTGCGCCAGCTATTTCAGGTTATCCGGTAAAATTATTAGACCCAATGACATTAGAAGTTCAAGTCGAAAAATCGCAAGGCTTGAATTCATTATTTACACAATTAGCCAATCGCGGCATTGATATATTGAGTTTACGCAATAAGACCAATCGCTTAGAAGAGCTCTTTGTTTCTTTAACCGGTAAAAAAGTCGAGGAAAATCAGTGATGGCATCCGAGATAGGTGCAAATTGGGTGGCATTAGTGACCATCGTCCGTAAAGAAATACGCCGCTTTATGCGTATTTGGCCGCAAACATTGCTGCCGCCTGCCATCACTATGGTGCTGTATTTCGTCATTTTCGGAAATTTAATTGGTCGCCAAATTGGTGATATTGGCGAATTTTCATATATGGAATACATCGTCCCCGGCCTGATTATGATGTCGGTGATTACCAACTCATATGGCAATGTGGTGTCTAGTTTTTTTGGCACCAAATTTCATCGTTCTATTGAAGAGCTGCTTATTTCTCCGGCCTCGCCGCACGTCATCTTGACGGGCTTTGTAATAGGCGGCGTGCTGCGTGGTTTGGCTGTGGCGATTATTGTTACGGCGTTGTCGTTATTTTTTACTAAGTTACAAATTCATCATGCGGGCATAACGGCTGGTGTTGTTGTTTTAGCGGCAACTATTTTTTCCTTGTGCGGCTTTATTAACGCCGTGTATGCGCGTAATTTTGATGATATTTCCATTATCCCCACCTTTGTATTAACGCCGCTTACTTATTTGGGCGGTGTGTTTTACTCGATTACCATGCTGCCTGAAATTTGGCAAAAAATTTCATTAATAAATCCTATTTTACATATGGTGAACGCTTTCCGTTTTGGTATTTTAGGTGTTTCAGATATTCATATTGAAATTGCCATTGGCTTCATGGTGTTAGCAACCATCACCCTGTATTTCGTGAGTTTGGGTTTGCTGCGTCGTGGTACGGGTATGCGCCAATAACGCTTAACGTCACAAGAGAGTTTTTAACATGACGCATGATGTTTATCACTCGCCGCTCGGTAAGGTTACAGAGTACGTTGCGGAGTATGCGCCTGAATTATTGTTCCCGATTCCACGTTTAGCAAAATGGTTAGAGCTGGGTATTAACCCCCAAGCGTTGCCTTTTCATGGCGTAGATGTCTGGAATTGCTACGAATTATCGTGGCTGAATGCGCGCGGTGTTCCTCAGGTGGCTATTGCGGAGTTTATTATTCCGGCACATTCGCCCAATATCATCGAATCTAAATCGTTCAAGTTGTATTTAAATTCGTTTAATCAAACGCGCCTGCCTCATCGTGAAACATTGCTGGAGCATCTCTCGCGTGATTTAAGTCACGCCGCCGGTGCGCCGGTGGCGGTGCGCGTGCGTTCGTTGGATGAAGTGGCAGCGGAAGGCATTGCGCGCCCGCTGGGGGAATGCGTCGATGAGCAAGACATCAACCTAACGCACTACGGCCCTCCCGACGCGCAATTATTAACCTGCGACCACAGCCAGAACGTCAGTGAAACGCTGTACAGCCATTTGCTGAAATCAAATTGCCCGGTGACGGGGCAGCCTGATTGGGCAACGGTGAGTGTCCAGTACCAAGGGCCGCGCCTCGACCGCGCGGGGCTGTTAGCGTATGTGGTTTCGTTGCGGATGCACGGCGATTTTCATGAGCAATGCGTCGAACGCATTTATTTGGATTTGCTGAAAGTGCTGCAACCCACCCACCTCACGGTGCAGGCGCGCTATGTACGGCGCGGCGGTTTGGACATTAACCCCAGCCGCAGCACGCACCCACTGACACCGAGCAATCCCCGGATGGTGCGTCAGTAATCAACGTACCGCGTTAGCTTTCTTCCTTTAGCTCGCCGCCCGTTGTTGGGCGGTTGGGCGCAGCCGTGAACCTGTCCCCATGCGTTTGAAATGTATCCGCCTCGCCGGTTTTAAATCGTTCGTTGACCCCACTACGGTAAATTTTCCCGGCAATATGACGGCGGTCATCGGGCCGAACGGTTGCGGAAAATCCAACATTATCGACGCCGTTCGCTGGGTAATGGGCGAAAGTTCGGCCAAAAACCTGCGCGGCGAGTCGATGGCTGATGTCATTTTTAACGGCTCCAACACGCGCAAACCCGTCGGGCAAGCCTCGATTGAACTGGTCTTTGACAACAGTGACGGCAGTTTGCTTGGCGAATATGCCGCCTACAGTGAAATTTCGATTAAGCGCAAAGTCACCCGCGACGGGCAGAGCGCCTATTTTCTCAACGGCACACGCTGCCGCCGCCGTGACATCACCGACATCTTTCTCGGCACCGGCTTGGGACCGCGCAGTTATTCGATTATTGAACAGGGGATGATTTCGCGTCTTATCGAAGCGCGCCCCGAAGAGTTACGCCATTACATCGAAGAAGCAGCGGGCATTTCTCGCTATAAAGAGCGTCGCCGCGAAACGGAAAACCGCATTCGTCACACGCAAGAAAACCTCGAACGCCTGACCGATTTGCGGCAAGAGTTGGGGCGTCAGTTGGAGCGCTTGGAGCGTCAGGCGCAGGCGGCGGAAAAATACCGCCAACTCAAAACAGAAGAACGTCAGCAGCGTGCCGGGTTGGCTGCATTGCGCTGGCGTTGGCTGAATCTACAAGCGCAAGGCCGTCAGGGAGAAATTGGTTCGCAAGAGGTACAGCTCGAAGCCTACATTGCGGAACAGTGCAACGCCGATGCAGCGATTGAGCGGCTGCGCGATGGCCATCACGAACGCGCCGAAGCCTTTAATCAGGTGCAAGCGCGTTTTTATGCTTTGGGCGGCGACGTGGCGCGTGTTGAGCAAAGCATTCAGCACAGTCAGCAGCGTTTGCGCCAATTGCAAGACGATTTGCGCGACGCCGAACAAGCGCACAACGAGGCCGCCACGCATCTCGCGCAAGACCGTTTGCTGTTGGAACATTTGGCCGAACAATTAGCCACGCTCGAACCCGAGCAAGACATGGCCGAAGCTCAGGCCACCGAAGCGCGCACCGCGTTTGAAGACGCCGAAGCCACCTTGCACGCATGGCAGGAGCGTTGGGAACGCTTCAATCAGCAGAGTGCAACGCCACGTCGGCAGGTGGAAATTCAACGGCTACGCATTCAGCAGTTGACGCAGGCATTGCAACGCTTAGATGAGCGGCAGCGGCGTTTATTGGAAGAACGTCAGCAGCTTGAACAAGACCTCAATGACCCAACGCTGAACGGGCTAGAAGAGCAAATTCTTCTTGAAGAACAACAGATTGAAGAGCTGGCAGCGGTTGAGCAGCAGCACATTCAACAGCTTGACCAGCTTCGAGAAAATATCCAGCACCGCGAGCGTGACCAGCAACATTTACGCAGCAATGTGCAACGGTTGGAAGGGCGTTTGGCGTCGTTAGAAGCCTTGCAACAAGCCGCTTTAGACCCCGGCAGTGCTTGTTCTGCGTGGTTACGCACGCATCATCTCGACCACTATCCGCGTTTGAGCGAAGGGCTGCGCGTTGAACCCGGCTGGGAATTGGCGGTGGAAACCGTGCTGGGTGCTGATGTGCAAGCCCTGTTGCTGGACGAACCGCAATGGCCCGTTCTGGCTGATTTTGCTGAAGGCGAAGTGCGGTTGGCATGTCCGGTGGCGCGGTCTGTGGTGGCGGGCAGTTTGCTGGAAAAAGTGCAAAGCACGGTGGATATGTCGGCATGGCTGGGCGCGGTGCGGGCGGTGGAATCGCTCGACGAGGCGCTGGCCGCGCGCGCGACGTTAGCGGAGGGTGAAACCGTCGTGAGCCGCGA
>CAZBNX010000016.1:6184-9287 GCA_964493255.1 uncultured Pseudomonas sp. | reverse complement strand
TAGAAGAATTGCTTGAGCAACGCATGGCGCTGGAAGAAACCCTGCGTGAAGCGCGCCTCGTACTGGATGAAGCTGACCGCGAATTACGCGAAGCCGAGCGGCGTCGGCAGCAGGCGGAACAAAGCGCCCGCCAGTTGCGTGACCATCTCGAACAGCAGCGCCTTGATTGGCAAACTCTGAGCCTCCGTCAGCAAACCTTGGAAGAGCAGGTGTCAGAAGACGGGTATCACTTAGCGACCTTGTTGGAAGTGGTGCCACCGGATGCGGTTGAAGCGGAGTGGGAGGAGCAGCTCACGCAGTTAGCCAATCGGATTCAGCGCCTCGGCCCGATTAACTTGGCGGCCATTGAAGAATTCGAGCAGCAATCCGAACGTAAACGCTACCTCGATGCCCAAAATGATGATTTGGTGGAGGCTTTGACCACGCTGGATAACGTGATTCGGAAAATTGACCGTGAAACCCGCCAGCGTTTCCGTGACACCTTCGACAAGGTAGATTCTGGGCTGCGTGAACTGTTCCCCAAAGTGTTTGGCGGGGGACAAGCATGGCTAGAGTTGACGGGTGAAGATTTATTAGACACGGGCGTCACCATCATGGCGCGTCCGCCGGGCAAGAAAAACAGCACCATTCATCTGTTATCGGGCGGAGAAAAAGCCTTAACCGCTATCGCGTTAGTGTTTTCCATCTTCCAACTGAATCCCGCGCCCTTTTGTATGCTCGACGAAGTAGACGCCCCGCTGGATGATGCCAACGTCGGGCGTTATGCGCGGTTGGTGCGAGAAATGTCATCCAAGGTGCAATTCATCTATATCACGCACAATAAATTAGCGATGGAAATGGCCGACCAATTAATGGGTGTGACGATGCAGGAACCGGGTTGTTCGCGCCTTGTGGCGGTGGATATTGAGAAAGCCTTGGAGCTGGCGGGCGTCTGATAGGCCGCGCCATTTCATGCGGTGCTGTGCTACTTTTAGCGCCGTTTTTTGTCTCTTGTCGTGGTCTTTTGGCCTTGTTTTGTCTGGATTTTTAGCGGGAAGTATCGTGCATGGACATCGGTTTGCGTGAGTGGTTGCTCCTTATAGGTTTAGTGGTTATTGCCGCTATTTTGTTTGATGGTTTGCGGCGAATGAACAAAAACAAACAGCGGTTAAAGCCTCGGCCAGAGCGAGAAGAACCGCACGAAGTGGACGATACACCGGCGTATAACGGTGGGCATGTGCATCGAGAGCCATCGCTTGGTGATGAACCGTTAGCCGACGCACCGACGCCCGCGCGTGCTGGGCGTCGTCGGGCGGAACCTTCCTTTTCCGTCGTTGATGAGGCGTCTTCGGCGGCACCTGCTTATACGCCGCCGCTTCACGTTGAGGCATCGCGTAGTGCACCGGCAGAGCCTCGGGTACCCAGCGCAGCCAAAGAGCCGCCGCAAGAAGTGCTGGCCATTACCGTGATTGCGGCGGATATCAACGGCTTCCAAGGCTCGGCGTTGATGCAAGCATTCTTAGAAAATGCGTTGCAATTTGGCGAGCACGGTATGTTCTACCGCTACAGCTTAGGCTCTTCCGGGGACCGCGTTTTATTTTCTGTGATGAACGCGGTTGCCCCGGGCACCTTTGATATTGAACGGATGGACAGCTTCAGTACGCGCGCGGTGAGTTTCTTTTTATGCTTGCCCGGTCCAGACCATCCGCGCCAAGCCTTTGATTTAATGGCTGTTGCAGCCCGTAGCATCGCGCACAATTTGGGTGGCGATGTGTACGACGAAAACCGCAGCGTATTGACCGCGCAAAATGTGGAGCATTACCGTCAGCGAATCGCAGAGTTTGAACGTCGTCGTGCGTTGCGTCGTTGATTGTTGTTTTTGAAAAGCAGCCTGCGGGCTGCTTTTTTACGTCCAGAGATTCGGAATTGCCATGACCCAGCCCATCGCCGCCCGCCTTGCCGAACTACGCGCCGAGATTGCTACGCACAATCATCGTTATTACGTCTTGGACCAGCCAAGCGTACCTGATGCGGAATATGACCGTTTATTCAATGAGTTGAAGCGGTTAGAGGCTGAACACCCTGAACTGATTAGCCCCGATTCACCAACGCAGCGCGTCGGGGGTGCGCCGTTGGCGGCGTTTGGGCAGGTCGCGCACGAGGTGCCGATGTTGAGCCTCGGCAATGCGTTCGCCGAAACCGATTTAAGCGATTTTGACCGACGAGTACGCGAAGGCTTGGGCGATTTACTGCCGCCGGGCGATTTGTTTGGCGACGGCGCTGACGTGACCTATGTGTGTGAACCCAAATTAGATGGATTGGCCGTCAGCTTGTTGTACCGCGACGGCTTGTTAATTCGCGGCGCAACACGCGGCGACGGCAACACCGGCGAAGACATCACCGCCAACGTGCGGACGATTCGCAACATCCCTTTGCGCTTGTTAGGCGACGGTTGGCCCGCCGTGTTGGAAATGCGCGGCGAAGTCTTCATGTCGAAAGCGGGCTTTGAAACGCTAAACGCCCATGCGATTGCAAGCGGCGGAAAAACCTTTGCCAATCCGCGCAATGCCGCAGCGGGCAGCTTGCGGCAACTGGATTCGCGCATCACGGCCACGCGCCCTTTGCAGTTTTGTGCGTATGGCATCGGGCAGGTGGAAGGCGCTTTGCCGGATAACCAATATGCCATTTTGCGCGCCGTGCAAGGCTGGGGCATTCCCATCAGTGACGAGCTGCGTGTGGTGGATGGCGTGGCCGCCTTGCACGCTTATTACCGTGACATTGGTGCGCGTCGCGCTGCGTTGCCGTATGAAATTGATGGCGTAGTGTTCAAAGTGAATGCGTTGGCGTGGCAGCGGGAGTTAGGTTTTCGGGCGCGTGAGCCACGTTGGGCGGTGGCCTATAAATTCCCCGCGCAAGAAGAAATCACCGAGCTGCTGGACGTAGAGTTTCAGGTCGGGCGCACCGGCGCGGTGACACCTGTGGCGCGGCTCAAGCCGGTGCAAGTGGCGGGGGTTACGGTGTCGAATGCCACGCTGCACAACATGGACGAAGTGGCGCGTTTGGGCTTGATGATTGGCGATAGCGTCATTATTCGGCGTGCAGGCGATGTGATTCCGCAAGTGGT
>CAZBNX010000016.1:1509-6084 GCA_964493255.1 uncultured Pseudomonas sp. | reverse complement strand
GAGCAAATTGTGGTGTTGGAAGGTTTCGCCGAACAATCCACGCGCAACCTCTTGGCAGCTATCGACGCCAGCCGTCGCCCCACGTTGGCGCGTTTTGTCTTCGCGCTGGGCATTCCCGATGTGGGCGAGGAAACGGCTAAACGCCTTGCCACTGCGTTGGGTTCATTAGCGCGTATCCAAGCGGCATTGCCGGAAGTTCTGACGTGGCTGCCAGATGTGGGCATGGAAGTCGCGCACGAAATTCATCACTTTTTTACCGATGCCCATAATCGCAGTGTGATAGCCACGCTTTTATCGCAAGATATTGAATTGCAAGGTGAACGTGAAATTTCGTCTGACATAAGCGCCTGCACTACGCTGCCCGAATTGCTGGAACGCCTAAACATTTCAGGCGTGGCCACGACCGGCGCGAAACACCTCGCCGCAGCCGCACAGGATGAATTAGAGGCGGTTATCACCTTGAGTCAGGATTGGCTGGCGCTCAAAACCTTAAAAGGCGTGAGTGAAAAAGCGCGTGAAGGATTGCGCGATTTTTTTGCCGTGGCCGCCAATGCGGAACGCGCGCGCGCGATTGAGGCGCAACTGCGTGAATTTGGTATGCACTGGCGCAGCGAAAAACGCACGGTGCAAGGTTTGCCGTTGGCGGGTCAAACGTGGGTGCTGACGGGTACGTTAGAAAGCCTGAGCCGTGAAGAGGGCAAAGCGCGTTTAGAAGCCTTGGGCGCAAAAGTAGCAGGTTCTGTTTCGGCCAAAACGCATGCGGTTGTGGCGGGGGCGAGTGCAGGCTCAAAACTCAATAAGGCCCACGAATTAGGTATTTCGGTATGGGACGAAGCCGCGTTTTTGGCGCTGTTAGCGGCGCATCGGTGCGATTAGGGAAGGGCTGGCGTATACTCCCGCGCCTTTCCCACGTCCTGCCAGTGAGCGATGTTCGCCATGGAAATCAATCCAATCCTCAACAGCATCAAAGACCTAACCGACCGTACCCAAGCCATCAGGGGGTATCTTTGACTACGATCTGAAAGCCGATCGTTTAGTTGAAGTAAACCGCGAGCTTGAAGACCCAGCGGTTTGGAATAACCCTGAGTACGCCCAGAGCTTGGGTCGTGAGCGCGCTATGTTGGCGCAAGTCGTTGAAACATTGGATGAATTGAGTGGCGGTCTGAGCGATTCCTCTGACTTGCTCGACATGGCGGTCGAAGAAAACGACGAGGGCGCGGTGGATGATGTTGCCGCTGAAGTGGAGCGTCTGCGCGCGGTTCTCGAAAAATTAGAGTTTCGCCGTATGTTCAGCGGCGAAATGGACCCTAATAACTGTTATCTCGACATTCAAGCCGGTTCCGGCGGCACTGAGGCGCAAGATTGGGCCAATATCCTGTTGCGTATGTACCTGCGCTGGTCAGATAAGCACGGTTTTGATGCGGAAATCGTGGAATTGTCTGAAGGCGAAGTGGCCGGTATCAAGAGCGCCACGGTGCATATTCGCGGCGAATATGCGTTCGGTTGGTTGCGTACTGAAATCGGCGTGCATCGCTTGGTGCGTAAGAGTCCGTTTGATTCAGGCAACCGTCGCCACACGTCGTTTTCGGCGGTGTTTGCGTCGCCTGAAATTGACGACAACATTCAAATCGAAATCAATCCGGCTGATTTACGCATCGACACGTACCGCTCTTCAGGTGCCGGTGGTCAGCACGTCAACACCACGGATTCAGCGGTACGGATTACTCACTTACCGACCAATACCGTAGTGAGTTGCCAGAACGAGCGTTCGCAACATGCCAACAAAGACCGCGCTATGAAAATGCTGCGCGCGAAGTTGTATGAATTGGAAATGCAAAAACGCAACGCCGCCGCGCAAGCCTTGGAAGACACCAAATCCGACATCGGTTGGGGGCATCAAATTCGCTCTTATGTATTGGATGCCTCGCGTATCAAAGACTTGCGTACCGGCGTTGAGCGCAGCGACTGCGACCGCGTTCTGGATGGCGACTTGGACGACTATTTAGAAGCCAGTCTCAAGCAGGGGCTGTAAGCCCTGTTCGGCGCTCTCTATAGGAGTGCCTTTTCTTTTTTAATTGGAAAGACGAAAACCATGAGTGAACAACCGCTGAACGAACACGCCCTCCACGAAGAAGAGAACAAACTGATTGCCCAGCGCAAAGAAAAGCTGGCAGCCGTGCGTGAAAGTCAGGCGATTGCCTTCCCCAATGACTTCCGCCGCGACAGCCTTTGCGGTGAATTGCAAGCGCAACACGCTGAAGCCAGCAAAGATGACCTCGAAGCGCAACAAAGCCGCGTCAGTGTGGCGGGGCGCATCATGTTGAATCGGGGGGCGTTTATCGTCATCCAAGACAGCAGCGGGCGTATTCAGTTGTACGTCAACCGTAAAACGCTGCCCGTTGCAACGCTGGACGCCATCAAAACGTGGGACATCGGCGACATCGTAGCCACCAGCGGCGTGCTGGCGCGTTCCGGCAAAGGTGATTTGTATGTGGACATGCAAGAAGCGCGTTTGCTGACCAAGGCGCTGCGCCCGTTGCCGGACAAGTTCCACGGCCTGACCGATACCGAAACCCGTTACCGTCAGCGGTACGTTGACCTGATTATGAATGACGAGGTTCGCCACACGTTCCGCGTGCGTTCGCAGGTAATCGCGCATATTCGCCGCTTCTTAAACGAGCGCGGTTTCTTGGAAGTTGAAACCCCGATGCTGCAAACCATCCCCGGTGGTGCAGCGGCTAAACCGTTCGCCACGCACCACAACGCGCTGGATATGCCGATGTTTTTGCGTATCGCGCCGGAGTTGTATCTCAAGCGTTTGGTCGTGGGCGGTTTTGAAAAAGTCTTTGAAATCAACCGTAATTTCCGCAATGAAGGCGTTTCAACGCGCCACAATCCTGAGTTCACCATGTTGGAGTTCTATCAGGCGTATGCGGATTATGAAGACAACATGGATTTGACCGAGGAACTGTTCCGCGAGCTGGCGCAAGCCGTTCTGGGCAGCACTGATGTGCCTTACGGTGAAAAATTATTCCACTTTGGTGAGCCGTTTGCGCGTTTGTCGGTGTTTGATGCCATCCTCAAATACAACCCTGAACTGACCGCTGAAGACCTGCACGACGTGGAAAAATGCCGCGTTTTGGCGAAAAAAGCCGGTGCAAAAGTGTTGGGGCACGAGGGTTTAGGCAAGCTGCAAGTGATGATTTTTGAAGAAACGGTTGAGCACAAATTAGAACAACCGACTTTCATCACGCGCTATCCGTTTGAAGTGTCGCCGCTGGCGCGTCGTAATGACGAAGACCCTAGCGTCACCGACCGTTTTGAGTTGTTTATCGGTGGCCGCGAAATCGCCAACGCTTATTCCGAGTTGAACGACGCGGAAGACCAAGCCGAACGCTTCCACGCGCAAGTGCGTGAAAAAGATGCGGGCGATGATGAGGCCATGCACTTTGATGCGGACTTCGTGCGTTCGCTGGAATACGGTATGCCGCCCACCGCAGGCGAGGGCATCGGGATTGACCGTTTGGTCATGTTGTTGACCAATTCGCCTTCTATCCGCGATGTGATTTTGTTCCCGCACATGCGCCCTGAAATGTAATTGTGCAGTGGGCTGGCGCGGGTAAAGGCCAGCCCAATCAACAGGCAAACATCAGCCCCTATGGACGGTTTGTTATGAGCGAAAAAAGCAATCCGGTGCATTTAATTTTGACCGCCGTCGGCAGCGTGGTGGCGACCATCGCCGTGCTGGGCTATTACGGTTATTTGCACATGGCCAAGCCTGAAGACGCGCTGTTATTGGCGGATTACACGATGTTAAAAACCATCCCCGGTGAGGATTACCGCCTTTCTCTCAAGCCCGCTGACCAAACCGCCCAGTGCATTGACGGTGTGTTAGTGCTGTTTGACATGACGCAAAAAGGCTTAACCGGCGTGTTGGTTGATAACCGTAAGCGCGCTGTGCGTTGTATGGGGCAGGAAACGCCCAGCACAGTGGCTGAGTGATGCAGTCAGTTTCTTAGCTTTCTATTACAATCGGGGCATGTCTTTGCGCGCGTTGGTGCGCGCCTAACCTGAGGTAAATCATGGACATTATCGACACCATCAAAGAGCAAATTGCTGGCAATCCCATTCTGTTGTACATGAAGGGCTCTCCGAATGCGCCGCAGTGCGGTTTTTCTGCGCGCGCTTCTCAAGCGGTGATGGCGTGTGGCGAAAAATTCGCGTTCGTTGACATCCTGCAAAACCCGGATATCCGCGCCAATCTGCCTAAGTACGCAAACTGGCCGACGTTCCCACAGTTGTGGGTGGCGGGTGAATTGGTTGGCGGCAGTGACATCATTTTGGAAATGTACGAAAAAGGCGAACTGCAACCGCTGATTAAAGCGGCTGCGGGCAAAGCGGAGTAAAGCGGAATCCCCCCTTGCCCCCCTTTTTCAAAGGGGGGGGTAATGCGTGGCGGTTTCTGGTGTTGTAAAAAAAGCCCCTCCGTCGAGGGGCTTTTTTATGCCTGTATTACTCGTCGTTGAGCCAGCCGCCCAGCTCTTTCCAGCGGTTCACGATGCTGCAAAAGAGGTC
>CAZBNX010000016.1:0-1409 GCA_964493255.1 uncultured Pseudomonas sp. | reverse complement strand
TGTCGCCAAAGTGCAGTTCGGTGGGGGCGGTCCAGTCTTCACGCACCAGCGTGATGGTGTCGCGATTGCGCGGCAATCCGTAGAAATCAGGACCGAACTGGCTGGCAAATCCTTCTAATTTGTTGAGTGCATCGCGGCGCTCGAACGCTTCCGCATACAGCTCAATCGCCGCGTAAGCGGTGTAGCAACCGGCGCAGCCGCATGCCGCTTCTTTGGCATGTTTTGCGTGTGGTGCGGAATCGGTGCCCAAGAAAAACTTGGGATTGCCGCTGGTGGCAGCATCCAGCAAGGCTTCTTGATGCGTGTTGCGCTTCAAAATCGGCAAGCAATAGAAATGCGGACGAATGCCACCGACGAGCATGTGATTGCGGTTGTACAGCAGGTGATGCGCGGTGATGGTCGCGCCGACATTTGCGGGAGCCTCGCGCACGAACTGCGCCGCATCGCCGGTGGTGATGTGTTCAAACACCAGTTTGAGCGTTGGGAACTGCGCTACGACGCGCACTAAATGTTCATCAATGAAGCGTTTTTCACGGTCGAAAACGTCGATGTCGGCGTGTGTCACTTCACCGTGTACCAACAGCGGCAAGCCGGTTTCGGCCATTGCTTCTAACACGGGAAAAATTTTATCCACGCTGGTGACGCCCGAATCAGAGTTGGTCGTGGCACCGGCGGGATACAGCTTGGCGGCATACACCCAACCGCTCGCTTTGGCGGCATGGATGTCTTCGGGGCGGGTGTTATCGGTGAGATAGAGCACCATCAAAGGCTCAAAGGCATTCCCCGCCGGACGGTGCGCCAAAATACGCTCACGGTAAGCGGCGGCCTGTTCGGCGTTACGCACAGGGGGCACGAGGTTAGGCATGATGATGGCGCGGCCAAAGGTACGCGCAACATCTGGGACGGTGTGCGCCAGTGCAGCGCCGTCGCGTAGGTGAATATGCCAATCATCGGGGCGCAGTAGAGTCAGGCGGTTTGTCATGCGGGAGCTTCCGGCGGGATGAATCGAAGGCGGTGATGCTACCGAAAACCGGCGGGGCGGTCATCCGCTGGGCTGGCGCTTGGCTTGTACGCAGCGGAAGGGTTCACGATAATGCGCGCCTTTCCGCTACTTCGCCCGAGTCTTGTCCTGTTATGGCCGATTTCGCCCTCATTCTGGCCGGTGCCATTCTGGTCAACAATTTTGTATTGGTGCAATTTCTTGGCTTATGCCCGTTTATGGGCGTTTCCAAAAAGCTCGAAAGCGCCATTGGTTTGGCATTGGCCACCACATTTGTGCTCACGCTGGCGTCGATGTGTTGTTACCTCGTGCAGCAATACTTGCTCAAACCCCTCGACCTCGAATTTTTACGCACCATCGCGTTTATTGTGGTGATTGCCGTGGTGGTGCAATTCACAGAAATGGTCGT
>CAZBNX010000015.1:18658-21772 GCA_964493255.1 uncultured Pseudomonas sp. | reverse complement strand
GTGCCATCGGGGTTGCTGGTATATAAATACACTTTAGCCGCGCCGCCGGTGGCTAATACCACGAAACGCGCGGTGAAGGTATCGACTTCATCCGTTTGTCGATTTAATACATAAGCCCCTAAACAACGCCGACCCGTGCCGCCTAATTTGTGTTCGGTAATTAAATCGACCGCCACCCGTTGTTCAAGTAATTCAATGTTACTGCGTTGGCGCGCACGTTCTAGCAACGTATTAAAAATGGCCGAGCCAGTCGCATCGGCGGCGTGAATAATGCGTCGGTGGCTGTGGCCGCCTTCACGGGTCAGGTGAAAGGCAAACGAGGCTTCGCCAAATAAATCGCCATCGTCGCGGGTAAAAGGTACGCCCTGATCAATCAGCCATTGGATAGCGTCGCGGCTGCGGCTGATGGTAAAGCGCACCGCCTCTTCATTACATAAACCGGCACCGGCAATCAGCGTATCTTGGACATGCGATTCAATATTGTCGGCGTCATCTAGAACGGCAGCTACGCCACCTTGCGCCCAATAAGTCGAGCCATTCGCTAATTCGCCTTTACTGAGCACGGCCACCGTGAGATGAGGCGGCAGGTTAAGCGCCAACGCCAAGCCAGCGCCGCCGCTACCAATGACCAGAACGTCGTGCCGATAGTGTCGATTCATGAGGCATTCCCGCAAAAATAGGCGGCCTAGTATATAGAAGGGGCACTCGGCAAAATACCGGCGCTAGAGCCTACCAAGCCCAAAGTACAGGTATCAGCGGTGGCATAACGGCGGGCTGTTTTTTTGATTGTGCGAACTTTTTAACCGGCTTTCTGTCTATCGCTGCAAGGGTAGTCGGAAGTCCCGGACTTTTTTCCGGTGTTCATCAGGAGCCCACATGCCAATTCAGGAAGCCGATCAACAATTGGTCGAGCGTGTCCAACGTGGTGATCGACGTGCGTTTGATTTGTTGGTGCTCAAGTATCAACACAAGGTGCTTAATTTAGTCATGCGATTTGTACGCCATCCCCAAGAAGCCCAAGACGTTACCCAAGAGGCGTTTATCCGCGCGTATCGGGCCATAGCGAACTTCCGTGGTGACAGCGCGTTTTACACATGGCTATACCGTATTGCGGTGAATACCGCGAAAAACCATCTCACGGTGCGCGGGCGTCGTTTACCGGAAGTGGATGTGTACACCGCCGAAACTGAATTTGGCGCTGACGCGCCTACCTTGCGCGACCTCAATACGCCCGAAAGTTTGCTGTTAAGTGATGAAATTGCCGCCACCGTGCAACAAACCCTCGCCAAACTGTCGGAAGAATTACGCAATGCGTTGATTTTGCGCGAGTTTGACGGGTTGAGTTATGAAGACATTGCCACCACGATGCAATGCCCGGTCGGTACTGTGCGCTCTCGGATTTTCCGCGCGCGTGAAGCGATAGATAACGCCCTAAAACCTCTATTACAGGACCGCTGAGAGCAGCCTTTGGGAGAAGAATGATGAATCGTGAAACACACGATGAAACGGCGTCAGCGGCAATGGACGGAGAGGCCGATGAGCTGGAATTACGCCGGTTGCTCAATCAGGTCGCGCAAGACCCTGACGCGCGTGCGCGTTGGGCGCGTTATCAAATTGCACGCGATGCGTTGCATCAACAGCCATTGGTTCTGCCCAAACTGGATATAGCCGCAGCGGTATCGGCGGCGCTGGCACAAGAAGAAACGCCCACCGTCGTTGAAAAAGCCGTGCCGCGTTCGTCGTCTTTTGTGCGTTTGGGTGTCGCGGCATCGGTGACGCTGGCTGTGATGTTAGGCGCGCGTTGGTACAACCAAACCGACGCCACATTAAATGTCGCTGCCCAAGCAACGCCGCCCGCCAGCAGCGCGCAATGGCAAGTCAAACCCGCGCCTGTTGCGCCTGCTGTGTTAGCCAGTTTTCCCACCACGCCTACTGACGCAACGCCTAAACCGCTGCCGGTCGAGCCGCAGGCGTTGCCTCCTCACGAGCCTCGGCGCTGAGCATCCTCATGCTGGAAGAAACAGGGCGCGTTACGCGCGTGGATGAGCAAGGCGTATGGGTGACGGTGCTCCGCAAGAGCACCTGTTCAGCCTGTACGAATCAAGCGGGGTGCGGGCAGGGTGTGATGGAGCGGCTTGGTATTGGCCAATCGTCTTCACCGATTCATGCCGTGACTGAATTAACGCTGTCCGTTGGGGATAAAGTCGTGATTGGCATCCCCGAAGAAGCACTCGTGCAGAGTGCCATTTTTGTGTATTTGCTGCCGCTGTTAGCGTTGTTAGCGGGAGCGGGTTTGGCAACGCAGTGGCAATGGTCAGAGCCTGCGGTTATCGCGTTGTCATTCGGGTGTTTGGTGTTTTGTGCGGTTGTGGTGCGTGTCGGGGTGGCGCGTTATGCGGATAAACCCCATCAAAAGCCTGTTGTTCTTCGGGCTGAATTGTCTGCGGCGAATGTGCCAGCAGAAGCGTTTTGATTGCAGTGGAGTTAAAAGCGCATGCGTACGCTAAAGCAGGTCTTTTTATCGCTGGTTACGGTGGTACTGATGGGGCAAATGTGGGCCGCGCGTGCGGCACAACTGCCTGAATTTACGGGATTAGTTGAGCGTGTTTCTCCTGCCGTAGTGAATATCAGTACGCGGCAAAATGCCCCCACTTCGTTGAAAGCGAACCCGCATGGATTGCCTGATTTGGAAGGGTTGCCGCCGCTACTCCGAGAGTTCCTTGAGCGCAGTATGCCGCCGCAACAAGCGCCGCAAGAACGTGGGCAGCCGCGTCAGCGTCAAGCGCAGTCGTTGGGGTCGGGTTTTATTATTTCTGCCGATGGTTATGTGTTGACCAATAACCACGTCGTAGCCGATGCCGATGAAATCATCGTGCGTTTATCTGACCGCAGCGAGTTGGCTGCCAAGTTGGTTGGCGCAGACCCACGCACTGACGTGGCGTTACTCAAAGTCAATGGCCAAAATTTACCGACCGTTGAAATAGGCAAATCCGACCGCCTCAAAGTGGGGGAGTGGGTGGTGGCGATTGGCTCACCGTTCGGCTTTGACCATTCTGTGACCGCTGGCATTGTGAGCGCCAAAGGCCGCAGCTTGCCGAATGAAAATTATGTGCC
>CAZBNX010000015.1:16583-18558 GCA_964493255.1 uncultured Pseudomonas sp. | reverse complement strand
GCGTTGCGCGGTGGTATCCAAGTGGGCGATGTGATTCTGGCGGTGAATGGTCAGCCGGTTGTGGTTTCGGCGGATTTACCGCACTTAATTGGCAACCTGAAACCCGGCACGCGCGTGAATTTAGACGTGGTGCGTGCGGGCAAGCGCCGTGTTTTGGAGCTGGCGATTGGTGCCATGCCGGATGAAAGCAGCGCCCAAAATGGCAACGGCGACGCACAGAGCAGCAATCGCTTAGGCGTTGTGGTCGCGGATTTAACCAGTGAACAGCGGCAATCACTGGAAATTGAAGGCGGGGTTTTAATTCGTGATGTGGTTGAAGGCCCTGCCTCGATGATGGGGTTGCGTCCGGGTGACGTGATTACGCACCTAAATAATCAGGCGATTGGCTCCGCTCAACTCTTTGAAAAAGCAGTGGAAACCCTACCTAAAAACCGCAGTGTTTCGATGCGTGTATTACGTCAAGGGCGTGCCAGTTTCATCACCTTTCGGTTAGCGGAATAAGGGAAATTACGCACGCGCGGCTGTCGTTGCGTCGCGGGCGTCAAGGTGACGCCCGCCGAAACGATAGGCTAGAATCCGCGCCTATTTTTCTTCGGCGGGCTAGGCCCGCGCTCTCCTTCTGAGTGTTGAGCCTGTGAGTGATCTGAGTCATATCCGCAATTTTTCCATCATCGCGCACATCGACCACGGTAAATCCACCTTGGCCGACCGTTTCATCCAAATTTGCGGTGGTCTTTCTGACCGTGAAATGGAAGCCCAAGTCTTGGATTCCATGGATTTGGAGCGTGAGCGCGGCATCACCATCAAAGCGCACAGCGTAACGCTGCATTACAACGCGCAAGATGGCAAAACCTACCAACTCAACTTCATTGATACCCCCGGCCACGTTGACTTCACCTATGAGGTCAGCCGTTCGCTGGCGGCCTGTGAAGGCGCGCTGTTGGTGGTGGATGCGGGGCAAGGTGTTGAGGCGCAATCGGTAGCCAACTGCTACACCGCGATTGAGCAAGGTCTTGAGGTGATGCCCGTCCTGAACAAAATGGACTTGCCACAGGCCGAGCCTGAGCGCGTCAAAGAAGAAATTGAACACATCATCGGTATTGACGCGACCGACGCTGTGGCCTGTAGCGCGAAAAGCGGCATGGGCGTACTGGATGTGTTGGAGCAGCTCGTTAAGGTGATTCCAGCGCCTGAAGGCGAAATTGAAGCGCCGTTACAAGCCCTCATTATTGACTCGTGGTTTGATAATTATTTGGGCGTGGTTTCTTTGGTGCGCGTCAAGCATGGCCGCGTTAAGAAAGGCGACAAAATTCTCGTTAAATCAACGGGTAAAATTCATCAAGTGGATAGCGTGGGCGTATTTACGCCGAAACACACCGCTACCGCTGACCTGAAAGCGGGCGAAGTAGGTTTCATCGTTGCGGGCATTAAAGACATTCAAGGCGCGCCCGTCGGTGACACGCTAACGCTGTCCAATACGCCTGATGTGGATGTTCTGCCCGGTTTCCAGCGCATTAAACCGCAGGTTTATGCCGGTTTATTCCCGGTGAGTTCCGATGATTTTGAGAGTTTCCGCGAAGCGTTGGAAAAACTCACGCTGAACGACGCGGCGTTGCAATACGAGCCGGAAAGCTCCGATGCGCTGGGCTTCGGTTTCCGCATTGGTTTCCTTGGCATGTTGCACATGGAAATCATCCAAGAGCGTTTGGAGCGCGAATACGACCTCGACCTCATCACCACTGCGCCCACCGTGGTGTTTGAAGTGGTGCTGAAAAATGGCGACGTGGTGTTTGTTGATAACCCGTCCAAATTGCCGGATGTGTCTTCGATTGCGGAAATGCGCGAGCCGATTTGCCGCGCCAATATTTTGGTACCGCAAGACCATTTAGGCAGCGTGATTACCTTGTGCATCGAAAAGCGCGGCGTACAACGCGAAATGAATTTCTTGGGTACGCAAGTGCAAGTCAGCTATGAC
>CAZBNX010000015.1:11230-16483 GCA_964493255.1 uncultured Pseudomonas sp. | reverse complement strand
CGCTCAACCGTAAAAGCCTTACGCAAGAACGTGTTAGCCAAATGCTACGGCGGCGATGCCACGCGCAAACGTAAGCTGCTTGAGAAACAAAAAGCCGGTAAGAAACGCATGAAGCAAGTGGGCAGCGTGGAAATTCCACAAGAAGCCTTCCTTGCCGTGTTGAAAGTCGATAGCTAATAAGGAGCTGCCGGTGAGTTTTCCATTACTGCTGGTAATTGCTGTTGCACTCTGTGGTGGCGCTGCGTTGTTCGACCGGCTGTTTCTGGCGTCTCGTCGGCAGGCTGCTATTGCGCGTTATCACGCCCAAACCTCGGCACCGGATGCCGAGGTGATGAGCAAGCTCTCGCGTGAGCCGCTGTTGGTTGAATACGGAAAATCGTTTTTCCCAGTGCTCACGCTGGTGCTGGTGCTGCGCTCTTTTGTGGTTGAGCCGTTCCAGATTCCGTCGGGTTCAATGCGCCCGACGTTGGAAGTGGGCGATTTCATTCTGGTCAATAAATTCGCCTATGGGCTGCGTTTGCCGGTTTTGGATACCAAGGTCGTGCCCGTGAGTGACCCGCAACGCGGTGATGTCATGGTGTTCCGCTACCCCAGTGACCCGAATGTGAATTACATCAAGCGTGTCGCGGGTTTGCCCGGCGACCATCTTCGCTACAGCAGCGATAAACGCTTATTTATCAATGGTCAGCCTATCGCCGAACAATTTTTGGGCGAAGAGGAAGGCAGTTTGGGCACCGCTCATCTTTACCGTGAAAAATTGGGTGAAGTTGAACACACCGTGCGTAAAGAAATGCAGCGGTTACGCATTGAACCCGACCATGAATGGGTAGTGCCCGCAGGCCACTATTTCATGCTGGGTGACAACCGCGACAACTCCAATGACAGCCGTTATTGGAATGACCCTGCTATCCCGCTTGAGCTGCGCGGTATGGTCCCGGATAACCATATTGTGGGCAAAGCCTTCGCAGTCTGGTTGAGCTGGCCCGCTCCTAAGCTGAGTAACCTGCCGACGCTCATGCGCGTTGGCGTGATCCATTGATGTAGGACACAGTGAATAAATCTATTCTTGAACGACTTGAGCGCAAGCTCGGGTATTCCTTCCGCGACCGCAGTTTGATGCAGTTGGCGTTAACGCACCGCAGTTTTGCTTCTCGCAACAACGAGCGCCTTGAATTTCTGGGCGATGCGGTGCTGAATTTTGCAGTAGGTGAGGCGCTTTTTCAGCGTTTCCCAGACGCGCATGAAGGCCAGTTGTCACGTTTGCGTGCGCGTCTGGTGCGTGGCGAAACCTTGGCGCAATTAGCGCGCGTCTTTGATTTGGGCGAATTTTTGCGCTTAGGGTCAGGTGAGCTAAAAAGCGGCGGTTTTCGGCGCGAATCCATTTTAGCCGACACTGCCGAGGCACTCATCGGCGCTATTTATTTAGATGCCGGAATGGATGCCGCGCGTGAGCGCGTGTTGGCGTGGCTGGAGCCACACCTGAGTGGTTTGACGCTGGTCGATAACCACAAAGACCCTAAAACGCGCTTGCAGGAATATCTACAGGCACGCAGTTGCGATTTACCGCTTTACGAAGTCGTTGATGTGCAAGGAGAACCGCATTGCCGCACCTTCTTCGTGACGTGCAAAATCGTGCTGCTCAATGAATTAACACGGGGTCAGGGGGCGAGCCGTCGGATTGCTGAACAAGTAGCAGCCGCTGCCGCTTTGGTGGCTTTAGGTGCGGAGAACAGCAATGACTGAAGCACAAACTGAACGCTGTGGTTATGTTGCGATTGTGGGTCGCCCAAACGTGGGCAAATCGACGTTGCTGAATCACATTTTGGGGCAAAAGTTGGCGATTACCTCGCGTAAGCCGCAAACCACGCGCCATACGTTGTTGGGTATCAAAACAGAAGGCGCAGTGCAGGCCATTTATGTAGATACCCCCGGCATGCACAAAGACAACGAAAAGGCCCTCAACCGCTACATGAACCGCAGTGCCAGCGCCGCACTGAAAGATGTGGATGTGGTGATTTTTGTGGTGGACCGCAACCGCTGGACCGATGAAGATCAAATGGTCTTTGAGCGCGTTAAGTATGTGAAATGTCCCCTCGTGTTAGTCGTCAACAAAATTGACCGCTTAGACGAAAAAGGTGATTTGTTGCCGCATCTGCAATGGCTGGCCGAGCAATTACCTGAGGCAGAAATTGTCCCCGTGTCCGCACAGCAAGGGCAGAATCTGGACCGTTTAGAGCAAATCGTCGGTGAGCGTTTACCGGAAGGTGAACATTTCTTCGAAGAAGACCAAATCACTGACCGCAGCTCTCGTTTTTTGGCGGCGGAATTGGTGCGTGAAAAAGTCATGCGTCAATTAGGGGCTGAAGTGCCGTATCAGGTCACGGTTGAGATTGAGCAATTCAAGCAACAAGGTCACGTTTTGCACATTCATGCGCTGATTTTGGTTGAGCGCGATGGCCAGAAAAAAATCATCATTGGCGATAAAGGTGAGCGTATTAAGCGCATCGGCCAAGATGCCCGCCGCGACATGGAAACCCTGTTCGACAGCAAAGTGATGTTGAACCTGTGGGTTAAAGTGAAAAGCGGCTGGTCAGACGATGAGCGCGCCTTGCGTTCGCTGGGTTATGCCGATATTTGAAGGCTGTAACGCCTTTGTTTTACACGCCCGTCCGTACAAAGAAACCAGCGCATTGGTGGATTTCTTGGGTCTTGAAGGGCATTTTCGGGCCGTGTTACGCGGTGCGCGCAGTCGGCGCGGCAGCGTGGCACGGCCTTTTCAGCCGCTAGAAATTAGCGTGCGTGGCAGACACGAATTAAAAAATATCGTGCGCTTAGAAGCCGCTGGCGTGCCCTGTTTTTTGCACGGGCATGCGCTATTTAGTGGCTTGTATCTTAATGAATTATTGCTCCGCCTCCTGCCGCTGGAAGAACCGCATCCAGCCCTTTTTGAACACTACCATTTAACGCTGCTGGCACTGGCGGAGGCTCGTCCTCTAGAGCCGTTATTGCGTGCCTTTGAGTGGCAACTCTTGGTCGCTTTGGGCTACGACTTTTCGCTGAATTGTGAAGGTAACGGCACACCGCTTCAGCCAAATGCTTACTATGCGTGGCGCCCTGAAACAGGGTTATATGCTGCCGCTGTCACTGAACCGACCGCTTTTTTAGGGTATGAATTGCTGGCGCTGGCCAATGCCGATTGGCAGGTGGCGGGTGCTTCAGCGGCAGCCAAGCGGTTAATGCGTCAGGTTTTTAATGTGCATTTGGGCGGGCGGCCTTTACACAGCCGCGCGTTATTTCTTTCTCCTTGAGGAGCCTTTTATGGCAGAAGCTAACCGGATTTTGTTGGGTGTGAACATCGACCACGTTGCCACGTTGCGCCAAGCGCGTGGCACCCGTTACCCCGACCCCATCAAAGCCGCTATGGACGCCGAAGAGGCGGGCGCGGATGGCATTACCGTTCACCTGCGCGAAGACCGCCGTCATATCCAAGACAGCGACATTCATTTGTTGGCCGATGTGCTGCAAACGCGCATGAATTTTGAAATGGGCATTACCAATGAAATGTTGGCGTTTGCGCGTCAAATGCGCCCCGCGCATGCCTGTTTTGTGCCGGAAACCCGTCAAGAATTGACCACGGAAGGCGGCTTAGATGTGCGTAGCCAAGAATCCCGCATCCGTGACGCCATTCAGCAATTAGCCGCCGTCGATACCGAGGTTTCCCTTTTTATTGATGCCGACCCGCGCCAAATTGAGGCAGCGGCGCGCGTAGGTGCGCCCACTATTGAACTGCACACCGGACGTTACGCGGATGCACCTAGCCCCGCCGCGCGTGCTGCCGAATTAACGCGCATCCGTGACGCGGTGGCTTTTGGGCGCAGTCATGGCCTGATTGTGAACGCCGGACACGGTTTGCATTATCACAACGTGGAAGCGATTGCGGCCATTCCGGGGCTGCATGAATTGAACATTGGGCACGCGATTGTGGCGCATGCGCTGTTTGTGGGCTTCAAATCGGCGGTCGCTGAAATGAAAGCGTTAGTGGTAGCAGCGGCACAGCGTCGCTTCGCTTAATAAAAAACAAGGGTCCGCCCTTTACGCGGGCAGCGACCGTTGGAGTATCAAATGACAGAAAAAATCGTGGTGGCGGCGCTGTATAAGTTCGTCACCCTAGAAGATTATGTGGCCTTGCGTGAACCTTTATTGGCCGTGATGCAAGAACATGCGGTGCGCGGCACCTTGTTACTCGCCGAAGAAGGCATTAACGGCACCGTGTCGGGTAGTCGTGCGGGCATTGATGCGTTGTTAGCGTGGTTGCGACGTGATGCGCGCTTAGTGGATGTTGACCACAAAGAGTCCTATTGCGATGAGCAGCCGTTTTATCGCACCAAGGTCAAGTTGAAGAAAGAAATCGTAACCTTAGGCGTGCCGGGCGTTGACCCTAACAAAGCGGTTGGAACCTATGTCGAGCCGCACGAGTGGAACGCGCTGATTTCTGATCCTGAAGTGTTGCTCATTGATACGCGCAATGATTACGAAGTGTCGATTGGTACCTTTGAAGGCGCAATCGACCCTAAAACCCAATCATTCCGCGAATTTCCCGACTATATCCGCGCACATTTTGACCCCGCTCGGCATAAAAAAGTGGCGATGTTTTGCACCGGCGGTATCCGCTGTGAGAAAGCCTCCAGCTTTATGCTGTCGGAAGGATTCGCAGAGGTCTTTCATCTAAAAGGCGGCATTCTTAAATACTTAGAAGACGTACCCGCGCAAGAAAGCCTGTGGCGTGGGGATTGTTTTGTGTTTGATAACCGCGTCACGGTGCGCCATGACCTAACCGAAGGTGACTATGAGCTGTGTCATGCCTGCCGTCAGCCGGTGTCGGTGGAACAGCGTTTATCGCCGCATTATGTGCCGGGCATTAGCTGTCCGCAGTGTTGGGATTCGTTGTCGGAAAAAACACGCGCCAGCGCCAAAGAACGGCAACGGCAAATTGAGTTAGCGCGTTCACGCAACGAACCTTCACCGATTGGCCGCGATCCTCGTCAAAATCACTAAGAAACTGCTGTAGTTCCCTCGTGGAGAGTTGCCCGTATGTTGCGCGCGCCTGATGTGTTGAGTTGGGCTGAAATTCGCCGTCTGGCGCTGACGCACCGTCGGGCGCTGCTGCTGGCTAATGGGTTGGCGTTGTTGGCTACTGTGTGCAGCGTACCGATTCCGCTGCTGTTGCCGTTGTTGGTGGATGAAGTGCTGTTA
>CAZBNX010000015.1:8162-11130 GCA_964493255.1 uncultured Pseudomonas sp. | reverse complement strand
GTGCAGCGTACCGATTCCGCTGCTGTTGCCGTTGTTGGTGGATGAAGTGCTGTTAGGGCATAGCGGCGCAGCAATTCGCTGGATGAATCAATGGCTGCCGAGCGCAGGGCAAACGGCGTTAGGCTATCTGGGCTTAATGCTGGCGTTGACGTTTGTGCTGCGTATTTCTACGTTAATTTTCAATGTGTTGCAGGCGCGGTTATTCGCCAGCTTATCAAAAGACGTTATTTATCACTTGCGTGTGCGCCTGATTGCACGACTAGAGCGCATTGCGTTGGCTGAATATGAAAGCCTTGGTAGCGGTACGGTGAGCGCGCACCTTGTTACGGATTTGGACACGCTGGACCGTTTTGTGGGCGAGACGCTGAGTCGGCTGCTGGTGGCGCTCCTCACCTTGACCGGAACCGCCGCGATTTTGTTATGGATGCACTGGCAATTAGCGTTATTGATTTTGCTGCTTAACCCGTGGGTGATTTATGCCACGGTACGTTTGGGAAAAACGGTTAAGCATTTGAAAAAGAAAGAAAATGACAGCACTGCGCGTTTCACTCAAGCCCTCACAGAAACGCTGGACGCCATCCAAGAAGTACGCGCCAGCCATCGCCAAACGTTCTTTTTAGGGCGCTTAACAGACCGCGCGCGTGAAGTGCGGGATTACGCGGTTGCCTCAGCGTGGAAAAGCGACGCCGCAGCGCGTGCCAGCGGTTTATTGTTTCATTTTGGCATTGATATTTTCCGTGCGGCTGCGATGGTAACGGTGCTGCTGTCGGATTTATCGGTGGGGCAAATGCTCGCGGTGTTCAGTTATTTGTGGTTCATGATTGCGCCGGTTGAGCAATTATTAAGCCTGCAATATGCGTATTACGCGGCCAGTGGTGCGCTGTCGCGTATTAACGAATTGCTGGCGCGTGCGGATGAAGCAGATTATCCCGCGCTGGAAAATCCGTTTAATGCGCGCGAAACGGTGGGTATTTCCGTCGAAAATCTGCATTTTGCGTATCGTGACGAGCCTATTCTGAATGGCCTGACGCTCAACATCGCAGCCGGTGAAAAAGTGGCGATTGTGGGCGCATCCGGTGGCGGTAAAAGTACGTTAGTGCAACTGTTGTTAGGCTTGTATAGCGCGCAATCGGGGCGTATTTATTTTGGCGGCGTGCCGTTGGAGCGCATCGGGTTGCCGTGTATCCGCGAGCATGTGGCGGTGGTGTTGCAGCATCCGGCGCTGTTTAACGACAGCATTCGCGCGAATCTCACCATGGGACGAGCCAGCGATGACGCCGCTTGTTGGCACGCGCTGGAGGTCGCGCAGTTGGCGGATACCGTGCGTGCACTGCCGCAACAATTAGATAGCGTCGTGGGGCGCGCAGGCGTACGTTTGTCGGGAGGGCAGCGCCAACGCTTGGCGATTGCGCGCATGATGTTGGCGAATCCTAAGGTCGTGATTCTGGATGAATCGACCTCAGCGCTTGATGCCGCTACGGAATATGCGCTACATCAGGCGATGAAAACCTTCCTGCATGGGCGTACAACGCTCATCATCGCGCACCGTTTATCGGCCGTAAAACAAGCCGACCGCGTGCTGGTATTTGATGCCGGTCGTATCGCCGAACAGGGCGAACATGCTGATTTGATTGCCAAAGGAGGGCTGTATGCGCGGCTTTATGGCGCATTACAGCACTGAAAAAGCCAACAATTGAGCGGATTGCTGGCATCGCGTGGCGGCCCCCGTTAGCATTGCGCGGCCTTCGCCGACCCACCGCCTGGGGGGCCATCCGGGGGCGGCGTGTAGTACTCTTAGCAGGTGGCTACATTTGATCCCATGTGTCTCAGGAGCATGAATGATGCAAGCTGGTAGTGAACAGCCGGATTTGGTATTCGTCGGGGCGGGCGTAATGAGCGCCACCTTGGCCGTACTGCTAAAAGAACTTGATCCAAGCCTAAAGATTGAAGTTCTTGAGCAGTTGGAATCAGGGGCTGCTGAAAGCTCCTTCGCATGGAACAACGCGGGTACAGGCCATGCGGCTTGGTGTGAACTGAACTACACACCCCAAGCAGCGGACGGTTCTGTCAGCATTGCGAAAGCGGTACAAATTAACGCAATGTTTGAAGTCTCTCGCCAATTCTGGGCGTATCTGGTTGAGCAGGGTTACTTCAAGTCACCGCGCGATTTCATTAACCCAGTGCCTCACATGAGCTTCGTGCGTGGCGAGAAAGATATGGCTTTCTTGCGTAAGCGTTATGAGCAGATGAAAGGCCATCATTGCTTTGGCGATGACCTCGAATACACCGAAGACCGCAACCTGATTGGCCAGTGGGCACCGCTGCTGATGCAAGGTCGCACCGACAACCAACCGATGGCCGCCACGCGCGCCGAAGGTGGTACGGACGTCAACTTTGGCGCGCTGACCAAAAAACTATTGAGCCACTTGGAAGACAGCAACGGCGTACACGTTCGCTTTAATCAAAAAGTGACCGACGTAAACCGCGCTGCCGATGGCCGCTGGACGCTGAACGTCACGGATTTGGCCGCAGGCGGCAGCCGTCAAGTGACGGCGCGTTTCGTGTTCTTGGGCGCTGGCGGTGCTGCACTGACGTTGCTGCAAAAGTCTGGCATCCCAGAAGGCAAAGGCTATGCAGGCTTCCCGGTCAGTGGCCAGTGGTTGCGTTGCGATAACCACGAAATCGTGGAAAAGCACCAAGCCAAAGTGTACAGCCAAGCCGAAGTGGGCGCGCCGCCCATGTCGGTACCGCACTTGGATACGCGCGTTGTCGATGGCAAAAAATCATTGCTGTTCGGACCTTACGCGGGTTTCACCACCAAATTCCTGAAGCGCGGTTCCTTCATGGACCTGCCGCTGTCCATTCGTCCAAACAACATTGGCCCGATGCTGGCCGTTGCGCGTGACAACATGGACCTGACCAAGTACCTGATTAAAGAGGTACGTCAGTCAATGGATGAGCGTCTGGA
>CAZBNX010000015.1:6001-8062 GCA_964493255.1 uncultured Pseudomonas sp. | reverse complement strand
AAAGCCAAAGACCTCGAAAAAGACGCCGAGCTGCTGCGTCGTGTGCGTGCGCGCACCGCGAAAGCGTTGGACTTGCACTAAGTCCCCCTCCGGGCGGCCCGTCAGGGCCGTCCACTGGCGCGCTTGATGAGCGTCACGCCGGTGGATTTCCCGTCATGCAGTGTCCCCGATGACCGTCCCCATTTCGCTTGGTTTTCTGCTCTGGCCTGACGCGCGCCCTTTGGTTATCGCGCTGGTTGATGAGGTAGTACAACTGGCGAACCAATTACAAAGCAGCGTGGAATATCAGGTCTTCTATTGGCCAACGACGGAAACCACGCGCGTATTTCCGGCGTGTGAACGCCTGTTTTTGGTGGCAGAAGAGCCGCCGCTCATGCTGGATGCGGCACTAGAAACGACCTTGCGGCAACAGGCCGATGCCGGGCATTTATTGTTAGCCGTCGGTGCGGGGGTGTATCCGTTAGCGCGTTTAGGCTTATTAGACGGCTATCAAGTGGCGGTGCCTTGGCGTTGGTTAGACGATTTTTCTGAGCAATTTCCGCAGGTTACGGCGCATTCTCAACTGTTTATGCAAGACCGACAGCGCCACAGTTGTTGCGGCGGCTTGGCGTTGGTGGATTTGCTGCTGGCGATGCTCAGTGAGGATTTGGGCGCAGAGCTGGCCACCAGTATTGCGGATGAGCTTTTTTGGGAGCGTTTGCGAGAACCTTCGGAAAAACAACGAGTTCCGTTAAAAAATCGCTCAGGTGGCGTGCATCCCAAGCTGGCACAGGCCATGCGTTTAATGGAAGAAAACATCGAAGAACCGCTCACTACGGATGAAATTGCGCGGCGTGTCTGTGTATCGCGCCGACAATTAGAGCGTATTTTTCGGCAAGGCTTGAACAGTGTGCCGAGTCAATATTATTTAGAGCTGCGCCTAACGCGCGCGCGGCAATTACTGCAACAAACCAGTAAATCTATTATTCAGATTGGGTTGTCGTGTGGGTTTTCATCGGGGCCGCATTTTTCCAGTGCGTACCGTAGTTTTTTTGGCATTACGCCGCGTGATGACCGTAATCAACACCGTGCGTTGCCGTTGCCTTCAACGCCTGAAATGGACTAACGC
The DNA here is from genome assembly GCA_964493255.1 of uncultured Pseudomonas sp. Classification (GTDB taxonomy): domain Bacteria; phylum Pseudomonadota; class Gammaproteobacteria; order Pseudomonadales; family Pseudomonadaceae; genus Geopseudomonas. The sequence goes on along the minus strand of CAZBNX010000015.1, from coordinate 6,954 downwards.
GCGCCCTTTCAGCGATGCGCGGCGCGTCTTACACTGCGCGCGTTTTTTGTTTGATTTTTCTTCAGGAGAAAAAAGATGTCCCAGCACGCCCCGGTGCAACGCGCCGACTTTGATCAGGTGATGGTTCCCGTATTTGCGCCTGCCGAATTTATCCCGGTGCGTGGCGAAGGTTCGCGCGTGTGGGACCAAGAAGGGCGTGAGCGCATCGACTTCACCGGCGGTATCGCGGTAAACGTGTTGGGGCACGCGCACCCGGCGTTAGTGCAGGCACTGACCGAGCAAGCGGGGCAGTTGTGGCATGTGTCTAACGTGTACACCAACGAACCGGCGTTGCGTTTGGCGAAACAGTTGGTCGAAGCTACGTTTGCCGACCGCGTGTTTTTTGCCAATTCTGGCGCAGAAGCTAACGAAGCGGCGTTCAAGCTGGCGCGTCGTTACGGGCATAACACTGGCGGCGCAGAAAAATGCGAAATCATCGCCGCGTTAAATAGCTTCCACGGGCGTACCTTGTTCACGGTGAGCGTGGCCGGTCAGCCGAAGTATTCCGAAGGTTTTGGCCCCAAAATCGAAGGCATCACCCATGTGCCTTTCAACGATTTAGAGGCGCTGCGTGCGGCTATTTCTGACAAAACCTGTGCCGTTGTTTTAGAGCCTATTCAGGGAGAAGGCGGCGTAATGCCCGCTGAACAGGCGTATTTAGACGGCGTTCGCGCATTATGCGACCAGCACGACGCACTGTTAATTTTTGATGAAGTGCAAAGTGGCGTAGGCCGTACTGGGCAGTTATATGCCTACATGCACTACGGCGTGACTCCCGACATCCTGACCAGCGCCAAGAGTTTAGGCGGCGGTTTCCCAGTTGGCGCAATGTTGGCAACCGAGCGCGTCGCGCAGCATTTTGGCGTGGGCGTACACGGCACAACCTACGGCGGCAATCCGTTGGCCTGTGCGGT
>CAZBNX010000015.1:3897-5901 GCA_964493255.1 uncultured Pseudomonas sp. | reverse complement strand
TTAGCGCCTAGCCTCATCATCAGCGAAGAAGACATGACCGACGGCTTGGCGCGTCTTGAGCGTGCGTTAGCGCGTTTAACGGCGGCTTAATCCCGCACGAGGCCCCCGATGCTGATTTTGCGGCCCGTCCAGCGCAGTGATGTAACGGCACTGCAACGCTTGGTAGCCCTCAGCCCGGTGGGCCTCGCCTCATTGCCCACAGAGCACGAGGCGTTGTTAGACATTATCCGCGTGTCTGAAGCCTCATTCGCTGCTGATGTCAGCTATAACGGCGAAGAACGCTATTTATTCGTGCTAGAAGATACGGAGCGCGGTTGCTTGTTGGCGTCGTCGGCGTGGTTGGCGACGGCGGGCTTTTCCGAACCGTTCTACTGTTTTCGCAATGAAACCTTTGTGCATGCGTCGCGTGAATTGAACATTCACAACAAGATTCATGTGTTATCGCTGTGCCATGACCTAACCGGCCACAGTTTGTTGACCGGCTTGCATTTCGCCCCCGAAGCGGATGAGCAGGCGATTGCGTTGGCAATTCGTGGCGCGCTGTTGTTTGTGGCGACCTATCCCGAACGCTTTGCGGAATCGTTGGTGGCTGATGTCGCGGGTTACAGCGATGGCGCGGGTCATGCCCCTTTTTGGGAAGCGGTAGGGCGGCATTTTCTGGATTTAACCTATGCCGAAGCCGAGCGGCTGTCTGTGTTGCGTGGTCGGAATGTGCTGGCTGAATTGATGCCCGGTTATCCGGTGTATGTGCCGCTGCTGCCAGATGACGCGCAAGAGGTGATGGGGCAGGTTCATCCGCACGCGGAAACGCTGTTCTCGGTATTGCTGCGCGAAGGCTTCGAAAGTGACCACTACATTGACATTTTTGATGGTGGGCCAACGGTTCACGCGCGAACCCGTGCGCTGTTCAGCGTGGCGCATAGTCAGGAACTCACCGCCGTTTCTACGCGGGGCTTATCCATTGAAAGCGATGAACCGCGCGCGTTTTGCGTGAAAGAGAGGGTTGGTGATGATTGTTCGCCCGGTATGCCGTGAGGATTTGCCCGCGTTAATTGGCATGGCGCGCAGCACCGGCGCGGGGTTGACGTCATTGCCTGCCAGTGAGGAGCGTTTAGCGCAACGTGTCGCGCAGGCCGAGCGGTCGTTTCGCGGGGAAGCCGTTGCCGCTGACGCGGATTATTTTTTTGTACTGGAAAATCAAGCCGGAGACGTGATTGGCAGCAGCGCCATCAGCGGTGCCGTGGGGTTGAGCGAGCCTTGGTATAACTTCCGCGTGGGTTTAACGGTGAGCGCCTCGCGGGAATTGGGCATTTATCGACAAAATCCCACCTTATTTTTGGCCAATGATTTAACCGGCAGCACCGAGCTTTGTTCACTTTTTTTAGATGCCAATTACCGGCATACGGGTTTAAGCGGTCGTTTGTTATCAAAAGCACGTTTCTTATTTATCGCCGAATTTCGGCACCTGTTCGGCGATAAAGTCATCGCAGAGATGCGCGGCATTTCCGATGAAACCGCACGCGCGCCGTTCTGGGATAGTTTGGGGCGGCATTTTTTCCGCATGGAATTTTCTCAGGCGGATTATTTAACGGGCGTCGGGCAGAAAGCCTTTATTGCGGAGTTAATGCCGAAATTTCCGCTGTACACCTGCTTTTTATCCGAAGAAGCGCGCGCGGTGATTGGGTGCGTGCACCAAGAGGCCGAGCCGGCGCTCACCATGTTGCGTGCGGAAGGTTTTAGCTATCAGGGTTACATCGACATTTTTGACGGCGGCCCCACGTTAGCCTGTGAAACCGGCGGCATTCGTGCGGTGCGCGACAGCCAAACGCTGGTGTTGGCGATTGGCACCCCCGGCGACGATGCCGCGCAATTCCTGATTTTTAACCGACGTTGTGCGGAATGTCGCATTACCGTCGCCCACGCTCGACCGGCAGCGGGTAGCCTTGTGGTGGAGTCGGCCACGGCGAAACGCTTGCAATTAACGGCGGGCGCGCAAGTGCGGGC
>CAZBNX010000015.1:0-3797 GCA_964493255.1 uncultured Pseudomonas sp. | reverse complement strand
TGGAGTCGGCCACGGCGAAACGCTTGCAATTAACGGCGGGCGCGCAAGTGCGGGCTGTTTCTCTTGCATCGCCCGTGAGTTTGGGGAATATGCGGTAAAATCCCGCCGTTTTTAGCGCAGCCCTGTGACGCTGCATGGGTTGTCAGAGTCCTTTAGTTTTCCGAGAGCATTGCATGAAAAGCGCAGAAATCCGTGAAGCCTTCCTCCGCTTCTTTGAAGTGAAGGGGCACACCCGTGTGGCGTCGAGTTCGCTCATTCCCGCGAATGACCCGACGTTGCTGTTTACCAACGCGGGCATGAACCAATTCAAAGATTGTTTTTTAGGCTTGGAGAAGCGTGCTTATACCCGCGCCACCACCAGCCAAAAATGTGTGCGTGCAGGCGGTAAGCACAACGATTTGGAAAACGTCGGTTACAGGGCGCGTCACCATACGTTCTTTGAAATGCTGGGAAATTTCAGTTTTGGTGATTACTTCAAGCGTGACGCCATCCATTTTGCGTGGGAATTTTTGACTTCCGCGCAATGGCTGAATCTGCCTAAAGAGCGTTTGTTGGTGACGGTGTACGCCACCGACGATGAAGCCTTTGATATCTGGAACAAAGAGGTAGGCGTTCCGGCAGAAAAAATTATCCGCATTGGTGATAACAAAGGCGCGCCCTATGCCTCGGATAACTTCTGGGCGATGGGCGACACCGGCCCTTGTGGTCCTTGCACCGAAATTTTCTTTGACCACGGCGACCACATTTGGGGCGGCCCACCCGGTTCCCCCGAAGAAGACGGCGACCGTTTCATCGAAATTTGGAACAACGTGTTCATGCAGTTCAATCGCACTGCGGATGGCGTGTTGCATCCGCTGCCAGCGCCGAGCGTTGATACCGGCATGGGCTTGGAGCGCATCAGCGCGGTGATGCAGAAAGTCCATGCAAACTACGAAATTGATTTGTTCCAAAATCTGTTGGCCGCTGCCGCCGAAGCCATCGGTTGTGCGAATGACAGCGCGCCTTCATTAAAAGTGGTCGCTGACCACATTCGTTCTTGCGGTTTCCTGATTGCCGATGGCGTTACGCCTTCCAATGAAGGTCGTGGTTATGTGCTGCGTCGCATCATTCGCCGTGCCTGTCGTCACGGTAACAAGCTGGGTGCTAAAGGCACTTTCTTCCATAAAATTTACGCGGCGCTGGTCAACGAAATGGGCGCGGCGTACCCCGAACTGGCGCAGCAACAGGCACACGTTGAGCGCATCCTGAAAACCGAGGAAGAGCAATTTGCTAAGACCTTGGAGCAAGGGCTGAAAATTCTTGAGCAAGATTTGACGGGTTTGGAAGGCTCCGTGATTCCGGGCGCGCTGGTGTTCAAGCTGTACGACACCTATGGTTTCCCCATGGATTTGACCGGCGATATTGCGCGTGAGCGTGGTTTGACGCTGGACGAAGAAGGCTTTGAGCGCGAGATGGAAGCCCAGCGTGAGCGTGCGCGGGCGGCGAGTGCTTTTGGCATGGATTACAACAGCTTAGTAAAAGTGGACGTGGAAACGCAGTTCACCGGCTACGCGGAAACCTTCGGTCAAGGGCAAGTGCTGGCGCTGTTCAAAGACGGTGCAGCGGTTGAGCAATTAGCCGAAGGTGAAAGCGGCGTGGTGGTGTTAGACCGCACACCGTTTTATGCCGAGTCGGGTGGTCAGGTGGGTGATTGTGGCTATCTGAATGCGGCGGGCGTTCGTTTTGATGTGCGCGATACCACGAAAGCCAGCGGTGCGTTTTTGCATCATGGCGTGGTTGCCGAAGGCAGCATCTGCGTGGGGCAGCCGTTGGAAGCGCAAGTGAATGCCGGTGTGCGTGAAACGACGGCGCTCAATCATTCGGCTACGCATTTGTTACATGCGGCGTTGCGTCAGGTGTTGGGCGAGCATGTGCAGCAAAAAGGTTCCTTGGTTGATAGCCAACGCTTGCGCTTTGACTTCAGCCATTTTGAAGCGGTTAAACCGGAGCAACTGCGTGCCATTGAAGCGGTCGTGAATGCGGAAATTCGCCGCAATACGCCGATTCAAACCGAAGTAACCGACATCGACAGCGCGCGCGAAAAAGGTGCAATGGCGTTGTTTGGTGAAAAATACGGCGATACCGTGCGCGTCTTGACGATGGGCGAGGGGTTCTCTGTGGAGCTGTGTGGCGGCATTCACGCTACACGCACGGGGGATATTGGCGTGTTCAAAATCACCAGTGAAGCCGGTGTGGCGGCGGGTGTGCGTCGTATTGAGGGCGTAACGGCGGCAGCGGCGTTGGCACATTTGAGCGGCGCAGAAGAGCAACTTAAAGAAGCGGCGACGCTCGTCAAAGGAAATCGTGAAAATTTGCTGGACAAATTAACGGCTTTGGTTGAGCGTACTCGTCAGCTCGAAAAAGAAATTGAGCAGCTCAAAGCCAAAGCAGCCAGCGCAGCGGGTGATGATTTAGCAAACAGTGCCACTAACGTGAACGGCGTCAATGTGTTGGCCGCGCGCGTTGATGGTGCAGACGGTAAAGCGTTGCTGGCGCTGGTTGACCAGTTGAAGAATAAATTAGGCTCCGCCGTGATTTTGTTAGGCGGCGAGTTTGAAGGCAAAGTGGTATTAGTGGCAGGCGTTACCAAAGACGTGAGCAGCCAATACAAAGCCGGAGACCTGATGAAACAGGCATCGGCAATGGTTGGCGGCAAAGGCGGTGGCCGCCCTGACATGGCGCAGGGGGGCGGTACGGACGTCGCGCAGTTGGAAAACGCACTGGCGTTGGCTACGCAGTTTGTAGCGGGTGCGTGAATCTAAAAATAAGCATCGCAGCCCTGTGCTGACGGTGTAGGTGAGTGCGGGGTGTTCGCCCCGCATTTGCTAAAGACGCTGACACGCAGGGGGTGTGGCGTCGCTTGATAGCCGTGTGCTCTGTGACCTCACGGAGGTGCGCCGGTCTATTTTTTCTCGCAAATGCTGTTCTGAATAAAACGATTAGGAGAAATGGTAATGCTCATTCTGACGCGCAGGGTTGGTGAAACGCTGATGGTTGGTGACGATGTGACCGTGACCGTACTTGGCGTAAAGGGGAACCAAGTTCGTATTGGCGTGAATGCACCAAAAGAAGTGGCTGTGCACCGCGAAGAGATTTATCAACGCATCCAACGCGAGAAAAATGAGGACTTTAACCACTAATGTGGCTTTTTTTAGAAAAAAATTGCGCTTAGGGGTTTTCAAACGGGGTTTGCTTGAGTAATATGCGGCCCCGTAACGGAGAGGTGGCCGAGAGGCCGAAGGCGCTCCCCTGCTAAGGGAGTACACCTCAAAAGGGTGTCGGGGGTTCGAATCCCCCCCTCTCCGCCATTTAATGCACTTGTAGCTCAGCTGGATAGAGTACTCGGCTACGAACCGAGCGGTCAGAGGTTCGAATCCTCTCAAGTGCACCAAATTCGATTCAATGTTTCAAGCAATACCTACGCACTTGTAGCTCAGCTGGATAGAGTACTCGGCTACGAACCGAGCGGTCAGAGGTTCGAATCCTCTCAAGTGCACCATTTCAAGAAAAGCCCTGAGCAATCAGGGCTTTTTTGTTTTGTGTGGCTTTACTGCAAAGCGGTGGTTTTTCTGCATGGAAAGGGTGCTTCCTATATGCTAGTACCTGTCGTAGAATGCGCGCCGTGTTGTAGCGGTTGTGTGAAAATGTTGACTGTTAGCTAAATTTTAGGCAACTTCACGCACCAAAATAGAACATGCCCCTCAAATCGGGCTGTAAGCCAGTAAATACGTTGTTTTGAGGGTGAAAAAGTTGCTCAA
>CAZBNX010000014.1:16830-22052 GCA_964493255.1 uncultured Pseudomonas sp. | reverse complement strand
CGCACGGGCATCGCCACACGCGGCGAACGCCTCTACGGCATGGGCGGCAACGACAGCATTACCGGCGGCAGTTACAGCGACTTAATTCGCGGCAGCAGCGGTAACGACACCCTCAACGGCGGCGCAGGCAATGATTTACTCATCGGCGGCGCTAACGATGACGTGTTAACCGGCGGCGCAGGGCGTGATGTGTTCCGTTGGGAGTCTGGTAATCAGGGTGTTGCGGGCACACCTGCCGTCGATACCATCACTGATTTCGATACCGCGCCGCTGGCGAACGGCGGCGATGCCATCGACCTCAGCAACCTGCTGAAAGGTGAAGCGATGGCCAACGGCCAGTCGCTGAACCTGTCCAACTATCTGCATTTTGAGAAAGTGGGCGCAGATACCATCCTGCACATCAGCTCAAACGGTGGCTATGTCACGGGGTACGCCAGCAACCAAACCGACCAAAAAATCATCTTCAAGAATGTGGATTTGATGGGCACGAACCTCACCGACGTGCAAATCATTAACAACATGCTGGCCGCCGGAAAGTTAGTGGTTGATACCGCCATCATCGGCAAAAACTACAACATGGGCAGCTACACCGACCTGCAATTCACGCTGGTCGATAAAGACGGTGACACCGCCAGCGGTACCGTGCGCTTCGACCCAACCGGAAAAAATACGCTGGCATCCGGCACAGCTAACGTCGCGCCGGATGTCGCGCTGAAAGGCAGCTTGCTCAATGTGGATGCACTCAACCTCATCCAGTTGGGCGCGCGCCAAGCCTTTAGCGCCAGCGACCGCAACAACAACCTAAGCCGCGTTGACATTCGCTATCAGGCTTTAATTGGTTTGGGCGTCTTCACGCTCATGGCATCGCAGGCTTTGGCCACCGAGTTGGGCTTAAAAATCACCGTCAGCAATGACCCAGGTTTATTGGGCTTAGTGAACCCTTCCAGCCAGCTCACCATTACCGCGCTGGATGGTGGCGTGATTGATAACCAAGCGGTCAACGAGCTGCTGGGCACCGTCACCTTCCAACAGAATGGCGCGCTGGGCGTCGTGAGCGCGGATGTGCTGAATGCCACCACCATCACGGCAACCGATAGCCTTGGCCTGCAATCCTCGAAAACGATTGGCTCGCTGGTTGATCTCAACTTGCTGAACAGCAGTCCAGCGGCGCGCGGTATCGTCGAAGGCACGGACAGCGCCAATACCCACACGGGTACCAGTGGCGAAGACCGTCTGTATGGTCATGCGGGTAATGACACCTTACAGGGTGCAGCCGGTAATGATTTATTAGCGGGGGGCAGCGGCAATGATTCCCTGTACGGCGACGAAGGCAACGATTTGCTGATTGGCGGCACCGGCAACGACCAACTGTTTGGCGGCGCGGGTGAAGATGTGTTCATGTGGCGCGAAGGCGATGCAGGCACCGCAGGCAGCCCCAATGCAGACGTCGTGAATGACTTCAACCCCGACAGCGACCACTTGGATTTAAGTGATTTGCTCGTGGGCGAAGAAAATCACCTCAGCGACTTGAGCGGCTATCTGCAAGTGGATACCACAACCTCCACACTGCAAATCAGCAGCACGGGCGCGCTGGGCGCTAACGGCACCAATGCCGATTTAACCATTCAACTGAAAAACGGCGGCTCCCCGCTGGATTTAAGTGCGTATGGCTCTACCTCATCGGACATTATTAAAAATCTGGTGTCCGGCTCCGACCCATTATTGCGTATCGACCAACACTAAAACGCGGTAACGAAAAAGCCCCGCACCTAGTCAGGTAGCGGGGCTTTTTCATGTAGGACGTTTTTATATTCGCCAGGCTGCCGGAGCGCCCAACAAATAACCCTGTCCACCTGCAAATCCTAATTCGCTCAATTGTTGCCATTCGCCTGTGGTTTCAACACGCTCGGCAATGAGTGGCAAATCAATATTGTGCGTTGCACGCTGTAGCGCCTGCAAAAATAGGCGTTTATCTGGCTCTAAATCAATATTACGAATATAAATACCGTCTATCTTTAAATATGCTAATCCCAAACGGGATAAGCTACCAATCATGCTGAAATTATTTCCAAAATGCTGAATACCCAAACGACAATACTTAGCCATTAATTGACGAGCCAAGGCTTCTAATACTTCCTGACTGGGTAATTCTGCTTCGTCTAACTCAATCACGAGTTGACGCCCTTGCTCCGGCGTAATGCCATCCAATACCGCTAATGTTTGCGAACTTCGCAAACTGCTCCCTGAAATACTGACAGCCAATGTATGCGCGCCCGTTTCCAGATGCTGCAAAGCACGCCGCAACACCAACGCATCTAAGCGCGCATTCCAACCAAAACGCGCCAGCCACGGCAAAAAATCGCCAGCGGGAATGAGCTTGCCATCTGCATCCAGCAAACGTGCTAACACCTTGTAATGCAAGGTTTCCGCGTCTTGACCACGGCCGAGAACAGGCTGGAAATGCAATTCAACTTGCTCATGCGATAAGGCTTGCTCCAACAAGCCTCGCCAGTATTGGCGTTCGTCGGGTATGGCAGCGGCCCGCATCCGCGTGGCCCACACAATACCGCCGGGCGTTTGCGTGGCCTGCGCTTGAGCACGGTCTAGCGCGCGGTATAGCTCTTCCGCTTGTTCGCCTGCATTAAAAGGCATCAGGCTGACAAAGGCTACCGGCTGGCAATCGCTAGAACCCATAACAAATAATTGCTCTAAACCTTCAGATAATCGCAACAACAAATCTGCCGATTCATCACGATTTAAACCACTGGCTAATAATACGAACTCACCGCCTCGATTACGCGCCACTTCATAACGGCTATCTAAACCACGCAATAACGCAGCGACATGAAATAATAATTCATCGGCTTTTTGCGGCCCCAAACGACGATTCAACCCCGCTAAATCATTAACGCGCAATAACATTAAATGACCGCTTGGCGATTCTTTATCACTTAAATAAGCCCTGAGCTGTAAATCAAAATAACGCCCGTTACCAAGGCCAGTGAGCGGGTCTTGATAGGCTTCGTCATGCAAGCGTTCACTGCGCGCCGCCTCTTCTTTAAACAGGGCACGCAGTTTTTCCACCATCAAATTCATGGCTTCCATGACGCGCCGCAGTTCTGGCGTGCGCGGTAATTTAGGCGTGCCTAAAAACTCTCGGCGCACGATGGCATGGGCTTGCGCCACCACATGCTCCAGCGGGCGCAACTGCATCCGTAGCACCCACGCACCCAAACCGCAGCACAACACCACGCAAATCAACAACCCGCCCAACGCTGATAGCGCATTTTTCCACAGGCGTTCAATGGCAAATAACGGATGGCTCACCACTTCCACACGCGCCGCTTGGAACCAACCTCGGCTCACAATGGCATCACCTTGCTCTTCATTTAACCCCGTTAGGCGCACAAACCACGCGGGTGTTTCATGGCCAGCAGGCAAGCCCACGCGCTCAGTCATGACCTGTTCTGTGGCGGCATCAATTAAACGAATGCGGCTGAAATAACCACTGGCAAACAAACTGTCGATAATTTTATTGATATGGGCAGCGTCATCAATATAAGGGGACAGGGTAAGCCCTAACGCGGTAGCGGCATCTTGTGCATGAATTTTGAGCTGGCTTGCGGATTGATTACGCGCACTGTCTAAGCCAATAAGAAAATTTCCCGTAAAAACCACAAATAAAAACAAGCAGATAGATAGCAACAACTGCTTAAACAGGGACATATCCCCTCCTCAATACCCGCGTTCGGCTGGGAAGCCCTCAGCCTGCATTTTCTCCAGCACGTTTTGCCAACGAGACAGCCGTTTGCTATCGCCTACGCGCTTATCTCCTGTCGCACCGGGAACCCACAAGCCATCACCATTAAACGCGTAAACAGGTTGCAAATCATTACGTTGCGAAGCGGGCTTAATGTCCCCGATTAGGTTATCAAGAACAAGCGGCACAGCGGTGGGCGTGGCGTAATAGGTCAATACCATGTGTGCTTGATTAAATTTCAGGGCTTTAACGTAGGTAATGCGTAGCTTTTGCGTGGAAACGCCCAACTGGCGCAAGGTGAAGTATTTGGCGATGGAATAGTCTTCACAGTCGCCCGCACCCTGACGCAATGACTCCACCGGCGTAGCCCAATAATCTTCTTGCCCCCATAATCCGCTGTCATTACGGAAGCGCACTTCACGGTTAAAGAAATCATTGACCGCCCGGAGTTTGGCATCTTCCGACGCATCACCGTAATTAACCATGAGGTTAGCCCACGCAATCACGCGCGTGCGGCCAGCACCCATCGCACCATACACGCGCTCAGAACGCTGCAAAATGCGTTCAAAGTCCCAATCTTCTGCGTGAAGAGACGCACTAACCAATAACGATAACGCGCAAGCGGCACCCAACCAGCCTGCACACCATCGCCGAGACATACGCAAAAATGACAAAGAAATCGGCTCCTGATTGGCGAGGTTCACGCAGACACTCCGTTCATACGCCCGTGAGTATTCTATGGTGGAGAGACCACCGACAAAACTCAACCATACACCTGATGCCGCTATAATCCGCGCCCCGTTCGCCGCTGCCTCGCAGGAGTTTTCATGGACAGCATTAACGCCCGCCTTGCCGAAGAACTTGGCGTCCGTCTTCAGCAAGTTGCTGCCGCCGTCACGCTACTGGATGAAGGCTCAACCGTGCCGTTTATCGCGCGCTACCGGAAAGAAGTCACCGGCAGCTTGGATGACACACAACTCCGCACCCTTGAAGAGCGTCTGCGTTACCTGCGCGAACTCGACGAACGCCGCGCCAGCATCCTGAATAGCATCAGCGAACAGGGCAAATTAACGCCCGAACTCGCGCGCGACATTCAGCAAGCCGACACCAAAACGCGCCTCGAAGACCTGTATTTACCTTACAAAACCAAACGCCGCACCAAAGGCCAAATCGCGCTCGAAGCCGGTTTAGGCGCGCTGGCCGACGCGCTGTTTGGCAATCCGCTGCTATCACCCGATACGGAAGCCCTCGCGTTTGTCGATGCGGAAAAAGGGTTCGCGGACGTCAAAGCCGTTTTAGACGGCGCTAAATATATTTTGATGGAGCGTTTCGCCGAAGATGCGCCTTTATTAGCGCAATTACGCACTTTTTTAAGCGAGAACGCAGCGATTAGCGCGCGCGTCATTGCCGGAAAAGAAAGCGAAGGCGCGAAATTCAGCGATTATTTCGAGCATAACGAACC
>CAZBNX010000014.1:13666-16730 GCA_964493255.1 uncultured Pseudomonas sp. | reverse complement strand
CTGGCCCTTGACCCCGGTTTACGCACCGGCTGTAAAGTCGCGGTGGTCGATGCCACCGGCAAATTACTCGACACCGCCACCGTCTATCCGCACGCGCCGCGTAACGATTGGAACGGCACCTTGGCCACGCTCGGCGCACTGTGCAAACGCCACGCGGTGCAGCTCATTGCGATTGGCAACGGCACCGCCAGCCGCGAAACCGACAAACTTGCCGCCGATTTGCTCGCGCTTTTACCTGATTTGAACATGACAAAAATCATGGTCAGTGAAGCGGGCGCGTCGGTGTATTCGGCTTCCGAATTGGCGGCGCGTGAGTTTCCTGAGCTGGATGTTTCGCTGCGCGGCGCGGTGTCGATTGCGCGCCGTCTCCAAGACCCGCTCGCCGAATTGGTCAAAATTGACCCGAAATCCATCGGCGTGGGTCAATATCAGCACGACGTTTCTCAACTTAAATTGGCGCGCTCATTGGATGCCGTCGTGGAAGATTGCGTAAACGCCGTGGGCGTGGATGTGAATACCGCTTCCGCCGCGTTGTTGGCGCGTATTTCGGGCCTAAACACGACATTAGCTAACAACATCGTGCAATTTCGTGACACAAACGGCGCATTTACTTCACGCGCCGCACTGAAAAAAGTACCGCGTTTGGGCGAAAAAACCTTCGAGCAAGCCGCTGGTTTCTTGCGCGTTATGAACGGTGAAAACCCGTTGGATGCGTCCGCTGTTCACCCTGAAGCCTATCCGCTGGTGAAACGCATCGCCGCCGATACGGGGCGTGATATTCGCGCACTGTTGGGCGATTCCAGCTTTTTGCGCCAGCTCGACCCTGCACGTTTCACCGACCAAACCTTTGGCTTGCCCACCGTCACCGACATTCTCAAAGAATTGGATAAACCCGGTCGCGACCCACGCCCCGAATTCAAAACGGCAGCGTTCCAAGAGGGCGTCGAAACCCTCGCCGACCTCAAACCCGGCATGGTGTTAGAAGGTGTCGTGACCAACGTCACCAACTTTGGCGCGTTCGTGGATATTGGCGTTCATCAAGATGGCTTGGTACACATCAGCGCGCTGGCGGAAAAATTCGTCAAAGACCCGCGCGACGTGGTGAAAGCCGGTGACATCGTGCGCGTCAAAGTCATGGAAGTGGACATTCCGCGCCACCGCATCGCGTTAAGCATGAGAATGAACGATACGCCCACCGAGAAGGTCGAAGGAGCACGCGCTTCGACTGCTCGCGGCAACACACCGCGCAGCGAACGGCATTCCAGCCAAGAAAAACCCGCGCCTGCCAACAACGGCATGGCGTCGCTGTTTGCCAATGCACGCCAAATAAAAAAACGCTAAGTGGAGTCCAACCTGTGAGCGATTTACTGTCCTACCGTTTAACTCTTCTGGCACACCCTGAACAGGTGGATGTGTTGCGCCACTGTCGGCATGGTTTGGAAAAAGAGAGCTTACGGGTTGATTCACAAGGAAATTTGTCGTTAAGCGGCCATCCGCGTGCGTTGGGTTCTACCCTGACGCACCCGCAAATCACCACCGATTATTCTGAGGCATTGCTCGAATTTATCACCGATGCCCACGAAGACGCCCGCGACACCCTGCGCGAACTGGACGACATTCACCGCTTCACCTATTCGCGCTTAAACCATGAACAACTGTGGACGCATTCCATGCCCTGCCCGCTTCCGGCAGAGGCACAGATTCCGATTGCGGAATACGGCAGCAGCTACACGGGTCGCCTCAAACACATTTACCGGCAAGGTTTGGCGGTGCGTTACGGCAAAGCCATGCAGTGCATTGCGGGCATTCATTACAACTTTTCCTTGCCGGAAAGCCTGTGGCCACTGCTGCGCGATGCGAACGAAACGCGCTCCGAACAAGCGTGGCAATCGGCCTGTTATGTGGCGCTGATTCGTAATTTCCGCCGTTATAGCTGGCTGCTGATGTATTTGTTCGGCGCGTCACCGGCGTTACATGCGCCGTTTTTGGCTGGTCGCGCGCACGACCTCGATACCCTCGACGCCGATACCTTGTATTTACCGTGGGCGACCAGTTTGCGGATGAGTGATTTGGGCTATCAAAACAACGCCCAAGATGGCCTCACGCCGTGTTATGACAGCCTCGACAGCTACTTACACAGCCTGCGCCAAGCGGTGTCTACGCCCTACGCGCCGTATCAAGCGATTGGCACGCAAAACGCGGCGGGGGAATGGATTCAGCTCAACACCAACATTTTGCAAATCGAAAACGAGTATTACTCGACGATTCGCCCGAAACGGGTCGCGCACAGCGGAGAGCGTCCGATTCAGGCACTCGGTGCGCGCGGCGTGCAATATATCGAAGTGCGCTGCCTCGACCTCGACCCGTTTTTACCGCTCGGCATTGACCTCACGACCTCGCGTTTCTTGGATGCGTTTTTGTTGTACTGCGCGCTCAACGAAAGCCCGCTGTTTACGGCGGGAGAATGCAGCGAATGCACAGAAAACTTTGCGCTGACCGTGCGCCAAGGCCGCAAACCCGGCGTGCAATTACGGCAAAAAGGACAACCGATTGCGCTGGTCGATTGGGGGCATGAATTGCTGGAGCGCATCGCCGCATGTGCCGCGCATTTAGATAGCCTCGACGGTGGCACCCAATACCGCGACGCCCTCGATGCCCAACGCGCCAAACTCAACGACGCCAGCCTCACGCCGTCGGCGCAAGTATTGGCCTGTTTGCGCGACGAATCGTTGAGCTTTCATGCGTTTGCGCTGCGCCAATCCGAACGCCACGCGGCCTATTTCCGCCAACGGCCTTTAGCCGCTGAACAGGAAGCAGTTTTTGTGCAAGCCGCCGAGCAATCGCTTCAGGCTCAACAGGTGATGGAAGCCCGCAATGAAGGGGAATTTGCTGATTTTTTAAGGCATTACGTCGAAGCCATCACGCCGATGGCATAAGAAAAGGGCAGCTTAACGCTGCCCTTTTTCCTTCACACCAATGGCTTTTCAAACACTTTGGATTGCCGCTGGAAGTTGTACAACGACGCCCGCGCCGGTGGCAGACGCTCCACGCTGCTGGCCGTGAA
>CAZBNX010000014.1:0-13566 GCA_964493255.1 uncultured Pseudomonas sp. | reverse complement strand
TCCAGCACCTCACGCGAGCGGCGCACCAAAATGCCCTTTTCTTCGAGCGGGCGAATCAGCTCCAGCAGGCCGCCGACGTCGTTAATATCGGCTTCGCGCAGTTGCTCTAGCTGTTCTTGCGTGACCAGCGTGCCCGCGCCATCACGGGTGAAAAGTTCATTCAGTAACGCGCCATCTTCGGCATAGCTCACGATATGGCTACGCCGCACGCCTTGGCGACAGGCTTGCGCGGCGGCATCCAACAATTCACCTTGGTAATCGCTGCCCAAACGCAGCACATGCGGCGCGGCTTGTTGCGAGCGAAGTTCACGGATGAGGCTGTTATCGTCGGCTAAGATGCCCTGTTCTGCGCCGAATAGGATGAGTTTTTCAGCCTGTAATTCAATCGCGGCGCTCATCGCTACGTCTTCACAGGCGAGGTTAAAAATTTCACCCGTCGGCGAATAGCCCAACGACGACAGCAACACAATGCGCCGTTCATCCAGCAACCGTTCAATGCCTTGGCGGTCGATACGGCGCACTTCGCCGGTGTGTTGATAATCCACACCTTCAACCACCCCAATCGGACGCGCCGTGACCAAGTTTCCACCCGCGACCCGTAAACGCGCGCCTTGCATCGGCGAGGCGGCAATATCCATCGACAGCCGCGCTTCAATCATCAAGCGCAAACCACCGACGGCATCGACCACCGCCTCTAAGGTGGCTGCATCGGTCACGCGCAACCCTCGGTGATAACGCGGCTGCAAACCTCGCACTTGCAACCGCGCTTCAATTTGCGGGCGTGAGCCGTGTACCAGCACCAAACGCACGCCCAAACTGTGCAATAACACCAAGTCATGCACGATATTGCCGAAGTTGGCATGTTCTAAACCTTCGCCGGGCAACATCACCACAAAGGTGCAATCCCGATGCGCGTTAATGTAAGGCGTGGCATGACGCAGCCAATTGACATAATCCAGCATAAATAAGGGCCTGTAGGTCTACGCGGAGGCGGAGGAAAGGCAATAGTGCCCAATCAAGCCACGCAACAACTCCACACAGGGCGTAATGCGCGACAAATCAAGGTATTCGTTTGGTTGGTGAGCACAGTCAATATCGCCCGGCCCCAGCACCAGCGTTTCACAGCCTAATTGCTGGAGATACGGCGCTTCGGTGCCAAAAGCGACGGCTTCGGCACGGTGGCCAGTGAGACGCTCGGCGACACGCACCAGTTCGCTGTTAGCAGGTTCCTCAAACGGCGGCACACCGGGGAAAAGCGGGCCGTATTCAATACGCACGCCGCGCTGTTCGGCCAGCGGCTGCAAGGCGTGACGAATAGCGGCGCGTAATTCTTCGGGATTCATGCCGGGCAAAGGCCGCAAATCAAATTCGAGCGCGCATTGGCCACAAATGCGGTTCGGGTTATCGCCACCGTGAATGCAGCCCAGATTGAGCGTCGGTTGCGGCACGTTAAATAATGGGTTTTGGTATTCGCGTTGCCATTGAGCGCGCAGCGCAAGCAGTTCGCCCATCGCGGCGTGCATCGCCTCTAACGCGCTATTGCCCAGCGCCGGATTAGAGGAATGCCCGCTGTGACCGTGAATGTCGATGCGCTCCATCATCACGCCTTTATGCAAGCGAATCGGTTTAAGGCCGGTCGGTTCACCAATCACCGCCGCGCGCCCCAACGGACGCCCCGACGCCGCCAACGCGCGCGCGCCGCTCATCGAACTTTCCTCATCGCAGGTGGCCAAAATGAACAACGGTTGCCGGAAAGGCTGCGTTAATAACGGCGTAACCGCTTCAATAATCAGCGGAAAAAAGCCTTTCATGTCGCAAGTGCCGAGGCCATACCAACGGTTATCAGCTTCGCGCAGGGTGAACGGGTCGGCGCTCCATAGGCTGGGATTACAGGGCACGGTGTCGGTGTGACCGGCTAACACTAAACCGCCGGGGCCGCTGCCATAACTGGCTAATAAATTGGCTTTTCCGGGCGCTATGTCTTGGATTTCACAGGAAAAACCCAATTCGGTGAGCCATGTTGCCAAGCGTTCAATCACGGGGCGATTGGGTTGGTCGAGGCTGGCTTGCGTGCAACTCACCGACGGCAGCGCGATAAGTTCAGCAAATTGCTGTTTAAGTGAAGGCAAAGACATGGCGGCACTCCGAACAAAACAGCACGCATCATAAGCACAGCCTTTGGTTACGCCTACCTTGGCGTGAACGTCATAAAGATGTCATAAAACTGTCATAAATCGGTAAAGCGAAAAAGGCTTCTGGCATAATTAACACTTCCCTAAAAACGAAAGAAAACCCCCATGTTCGATCTCTTCAGCGGGCTGGATACCTGGGTCACAATCAGTTTGATTCTGGCTCTATTATTTGTCCTAAGTTTCGAATTCATTAACGGTTTCCACGACACCGCTAACGCAGTGGCCACCGTCATTTACACCAACGCCATGCCCCCGCACCTTGCGGTGGTGGCCTCCGGTATCTTTAACTTCCTCGGCGTGCTGCTGGGCGGCGTGGGTGTAGCCTATGCCATCGTCCATCTGCTACCTGTTGAGCTGTTAATTAATGTCGATACCGGCAGCGGTTTAATTATGGTGTTTTCCCTACTGACTGCCGCTATCGCATGGAACTTGGGCACATGGTATTTCGGTATCCCGGCTTCGAGTTCTCATACGCTGATTGGCTCTCTGTTGGGCGTTGGGTTGGCGAATGCGCTGCTGACCGGCATCCCTGTGGCTGAAGGCGTGAACTGGAAAAAAGCCATGGATATCGGCATGTCGTTGGTGTTTTCACCGTTGGCTGGTTTCACGATTGCCGCACTGCTTTTAACCTTGCTGCGTTGGCGTTTCCCCATCAACAAAATGCACGACACCCCGCACATGCGCTCGGCCAACAAGGGTAAAAAACACCCGCCGTTCTGGAATCGCGTGGTGTTGATTGCCTCAGCAATGGGCATGAGTTTTGTGCATGGTTCTAACGATGGCCAGAAAGGTATCGGCTTGATTATGTTGGTGCTCATCGGGATTGTTCCGGCCAAATTTGTACTGGACCAAACCAGCAGCACTTACGCCATCGAACGTACCCGCGACGCCGCTATTCACCTGCAACAGTTCTACAACCGCAATAACGCACAATTGCAGGATTATTTAGCCTTAGGCAAAAACACAGGCTTAGAAATGCCTAAGCAATTCCGCTGCGACCCTAAAATGACCGAGCCAACCATTGCCGCCCTGCTGAAGCAATTGGAAGGCATCACGAATTACCGTGATATGCCAGCCGAAGCACGCATTGAAACACGCCGGTATTTGCTGTGCTTGGACGACACCGCCAAGCGCGTTAGCAAGCTGGAAGGCTTGCCTAAAACCGAAAAAACCGACCTCGAAAAACTCCGCAAAGACCTCACCGCCACCACCGAATACGCGCCCTTTGGCGTTATTTTGGCGGTCGCATTGGCGCTGGGTTTAGGCACGATGGTGGGCTGGCGGCGTGTGGTAGAAACCGTCGGTGAGAAAATTGGTCGTCAGGGCATGACCTACGCTCAAGGCATGTGCGCGCAAGTCACCGCCGTGTTTTCCATCGGCATGGCGAACCTGTACAGCTTGCCGGTCTCGACCACGCACATTCTGTCTTCTGGCGTGGCGGGCACCATGATGGCCAACAAAAGCGGCCTGCAAGGGGGCACCATCCGCACCATCTTAATGGCGTGGGTTCTGACTTTACCGGCTACGGTTGCTTTATCTGCTGGGTTATTCTGGCTGGGTACAAAGCTGTTCCTGTAATTCGCTGCACGAATGGCACTTAACAGAGGGGACTACGGTCCCCTTTGTTATTCTGCGAACACTTCTTCACCTTTTGCCCGCGAAGTCATCATGGCCAATAAAGAAACTGAAATTAAATTACGCGCCAGCCGCGCCACCCTTGCTGCGCTGCGTGAACACCCGTTGCTCAACCAAGGTTTAGACGGTGCATGGCAGCAAGGCGAATTGTTTAACCAGTATTACGACAGCGCCGACCGTGACCTCGCACGCGCGCGCGTTGCCTTGCGCGTGCGTCGTGACGGTGAGCACTACATTCAAACGCTGAAAACACGCGGCCAAAGTGTGGCGGGGCTTTCGGAACGTAACGAGTGGGATTGGTCATTAAGCAGCGCGCAACTGGATACGCAAAAACTGGATGACCAGTGCTGGCCTGCGGCTCTCGCTAACCTCGACCGCAACGCGCTGCAACCGCTGTTCACCACCGATTTCACGCGCGAAAAAGCCAACATCGTCTGGGAAAAAGACGGCCAACGCCTCTGCCTAGAAGCCGCCCTTGACCTCGGCAGCGTTACCGCAGGCGAGCGCAGCGAAGAAATCTGCGAGCTGGAATTAGAACTGCGCGACGGCGAGCCCGCGCAACTGTTGGCGCTGGCAATTCAACTCGCTACCGATTTACCGCTAATGCCGTGCGACATCAGCAAAGCCGAACGCGGCTACCGTTTATTTAATGCAGCCAGCTATAGCGTTGCGCTGCCCGCGCCGGTACTCAGCGCCGAACAATCCTTAGATGACAGCATTGCAACGCTAGGCTGGTACCTGTTGGGCACTAGCCAGCGTCTTGCGGAGCAATACCGCTTCAACGGCCATTGGAAATTATTGGAAGAATGGGTGGCGCGCCTGACGGAATTGCGCGCCTTGCTGGCCAGCTTGGGGCAAGCTGCGCCGCGTGCAAGCTCACGCGAATTGCGCGAATTGTTAGATGCGCTGCTGAACGAATGGCGTCCGCATTTGGTGGCGGGACATGCGGAGCAAAGCATTCGCCAAGCGGCCCCAACGCGCTTCGCTGAAGAGCTGGAAAACACGCGCTGGGGACTGTTTTCGTTGAAGGCATCGCACTGGCTGCTCACGCGTGCATGGGCACAAAAACGCACCGGACGCGGCCAGAAAGCGGGAAATATGCCTCTGGAATGCTGGTTGTCACATTTCCTAAATGAAGAAATTGGCGCGCTACCGCTGGAACGGTATCAACGCCAACCCGCTGATTTGCCAGAACAATTACCACGTTTGGAACGCATGTTGGTGTGGTTACATTTAGCGCGTACCACCCTCGATATTCCTGAAGCTGACCGTTTGTATGGCGAGCTGCACAAACTGTACGAGCTGGCACTCGCCCCCAACGACGAGGAAACCCTCGCCGCGCGGGCGGTGCAAGTACAAACCGTGTGGATGCTGCGCGGCTGGAAGGCGCTGAAATAACCAACGCGCACGGGCAGTTAGCGTGTCTAGCTGCCCAAGCCCATGCACAAGTATTTCATTTCTAAGTAATCTTCAATGCCGTGGCGAGAACCCTCACGCCCGACACCCGATTCTTTCACCCCACCAAACGGCGCAATTTCGGTTGAAATCAGCCCTTCATTGATGCCGACCATGCCATATTCCAGCGCCTCACTGACACGCCACACGCGGCCAATATCCCGCGTATACAGATAAGAGGCGAGGCCGTATTCCGTATCGTTGGCCATCGCAATGGCTTCCGCCTCGGTACGAAAACGGAAAATCGGCGCGACCGGCCCGAAAATTTCTTCCCGCGCGACCCGCATGGCGGGCGTGACGTCGGCCAACACCGTTGGCTCATAGAAGGTGCCACCCAGCGCGTGTAATTTGCCACCCGTCAGGATGCGCGCACCCTTACCGCATGCGTCATCAATGCAGGCTTGCACCTTATCGACCGCGCGCTGATTAATGAGCGGGCCTTGTTGCGCACCCTCTTCGGTGGCCGGAGCGACTTTCAAACGCGCCACAGCCTGCGCGAACTTCTCCGCAAAGAGGTCATAAACACCGTCTTGGACGAGAAAACGGTTACTGCACACACAGGTTTGCCCCGTGTTGCGGTACTTGGACGCCACCGCCCCCGCGACAGCGGCGTCTATATCGGCATCATCAAATACGATGAACGGCGCATTACCGCCCAGTTCTAAACTGAGTTTTTTAACCGTACTGGCACACTGCGCCATGAGTTTTTTGCCAATCGCCGTTGACCCGGTGAAAGACAATTTGCGTACCACGGGATTTGCCGTTAGCTCACCAACAATCGCGGGCGCATCCAACCCCGTAACCACATTCAACACGCCTGCCGGAATGCCCGCACGCTCGGCCAGTTCCACCAAGGCCAGCGCCGAAAGCGGCGTTTCAGGCGAAGGTTTGAGCACCACCGTACAACCGGCTGCCAGTGCAGGCCCGGCTTTGCGCGTAATCATCGCATTGGGGAAGTTCCACGGCGTTACCGCTGCCACCACACCAATCGGCTGACGCAGCACCAACATGCGCCGCCCGGGTTTGTCGTGCGGAATAATTTCGCCATAAACGCGCTTGGCTTCCTCGGCATACCATTCAATGAAGTTAGCGCCATAAGCCACCTCAATTCGGCTTTCAGCGAGGGGTTTGCCCTGCTCCCAGCTTAATAAACGCGCTAAATCTTCCTGATTTTCCATGATGAGCGTAAACCAACGACGCAGTAGCGCCGCACGCTCTTTGGCCGTTTTTTCGCGCCACGCAGGCGATGCTTTTTCAGCCGCCGCAATCGCGCGAATGGTTTCGGCAACACCAACATCGGCCACCTCCGCAATCGCCGACGCATCCGCCGGATTGCGAATGGTGTAGGTGGCGCCGTTATCCGCCGCAATCCACTGGCCATCAATGTAAGACTGGGTATGTAACAAGCGGCTATCTGTCAGTTGCATGGTGCTTTCCTCGCCAAAAGCGAAGGCTAAACCGCCTTCTTAGTGTTGAGATAACCACAAATCGCAGGCAAGAAAAAACCCGCCAAAAGGCGGGTTTCTTCAGCACGCTGCTATTAGAGCAGTGGCAGGGTGTAGCTGACGATCAGACGGTTTTCGTCCAGATCGTTTGCGAAGTTAGAGCGAACCATCGCATTACGCCAGTGGATGCCCAAGTTCTTCAGAGAACCGCTCTGGAAAACATACTTCAGCTCGGTATTACGTTCCCACTCTTTACCTTCGGACAGAGCAGCGCCACGGTCAACATTGTCGCCCGTTACATAGCGAGTCATGAAGGTCAGGCCAGGTACGCCGACAGAAGCGAAGTCGAAGTCATAGCGCGCTTGCATGGACTTCTCGTCACGGTTAGCGAAATCGCTAATTTGGATGTAGTTGACCAAGAATGGATCCGCTGCGCCGCCTACATAAGCGTAACCAGTGTCACCGCTCATAGACTGATAGCCCAGACCAAATTTGTGGGCGTTCAGGGTATAGGTGAACATGACGCCAGTCGCTTTGTTATCGACGTTGGTGAAACCATCGTCAGTAGACTTGGCATAACGCAGGTCAGTTTTCAGGCTCTGGCCTTTCGCGATAGGCAGAACATGAACCACGTTGAAAATGTTTTGCTTATACAGCTTGTCCAGATTGCCGTAGCTGTAAGAAGTGGTCAGTTGGTCATTCCACTTGTAGCTAGCACCTGCAAAAGTCAGGGAATCGCTTTCAACAGCACCAGCGCCGGTGATGTGGCGCTTGCCGCCAGTGGTCATGGTGATTGGATCGAAGTCCTGAGAATCACGACCATTCATGCGCGTCAAACGACCTGCGTCCAGCGTCAGACCAGAAACTTCTTTGCTGTTCAGGTAAACGCCTTCAAATGTTTGTGGCAGCAAACGAGATTCGCTAGCGGAAACAGTTGGCAGTTTAGGAATCAGTGTGCCGTACTTCAGAACAGTGTTAGAAGTCTTCAGCTTGGCAGTCAGACCCAAATCACCGTAGGAATCCTGAGCTTCACCTGATTCGCGGTCCAATTGCAGCAAACCAGTGCCGCTTGTGCCACGACCAGAATCTAACTTCAGACCCAAATCAGCAATGGCGTCGATACCAAAACCAATGGTGCCTTCGGTGTAACCAGATTCAGCACGCACAACGAAACCTTGTGCCCACTCTTCCACTTTTGCCTTCGCTGGAACAGGGTTGCTTTCTTGGCGGAAATCACGGTTGAAATAGAAGTTACGCAGCTCCAGGGAAGCCTTGCTGTCTTCTACGAATGCAGCTTGAGATACGGCTGGAACTGCCATGGCCGCAGCGAGTACGCCGAGTGCCAGTTTGGAACGTTGAGAGATTTGGCTCATTGTTATTCTGTCTCCACGGGAGATTTATATACTGCCCATCGGGTTTCACGATGGATGATCGCTCATCTAAGACATCACAAACACAAACCTGATTTCTTAGATGAACTTATGGACTTTTTCGTAGTCCATTTGATTCACCGCAGCTTCAACATGCCGAAAAATTTCAGTCTTGTGAAGCCTTCCGTTCGCCGATTCTGGCAAATTGTCATCCCATCTGCTGCACGCCTATGGAATGGCTTGACAAAATGAAATTTTGTCCAATCGTATTAAATCGACGGATGAACCACATTAACCCGATGAGTTGATGTGATTTCGACTTAGCCTAATCTCGGATTGCTGCAATATCGTTACAACGAGAATAGCGAGAGACAGCAGATTTTTCGAATAAATGCTTGACAAAGTTTTTCTCCGTAATCAGAATGCGCCCCGCTTGGCTACGTAGCTCAGTTGGTTAGAGCACGGCATTCATAATGCTGGGGTCCGGGGTTCAAGTCCCTGCGTAGCCACCAAATATTTAAAGCCCGCTAACCAGCGGGCTTTTTTTATTCTCTCTTTCTTAGTTACGCTCGCACAAAAAAGCTCGATTGGCGCTCAATCAAACAGTGGACATGCCATTACAAAAGCATCCTCCCGACCACCAGCCAAAGGATAATAATTACGACGACATCCTATTTCATTAAAACCAAAACGCTCATATAAACGATAAGCAGATTTATTAGAAGCTCGCACTTCTAAAAAGCATTCAATACCACCACGCAGACGCGCACGCTGCATAAGATGCGTTAATAACCGTAACCCCAATCCTCGACCTTGACTTTCAGGTTTAATTGCAATATTTAATAAATGCGCTTCATCAACTATCACATTAATCACACCGTGGCCAATTTGTTGAGTTCCGTCAAACATAACCCAACACTCATAATTTTTTATTGCGTCGGTAAAAATTCCGCGTGTCCAAGGATAACTAAACGCGGCATACTCAACTTTCAAAACAGTATCTAAATCTTCTAGTTGCATACGCTGAAAACGTAGCGCGTCAATATCAATCACTGACCTACCTCCACCCAGCAAGGCATTAATTTTTGTAAATTATTCCACAGCTCACGCTTTAACAAAGATGAGTTCATTAGTTCATGCAAAGCAGGCATACGCCAAACAAGCCCCATAGATTTCGAATTAATTAACTCAAATAAAGAACTTTCTTTTTCTTGTTCAGAAACAGAGACTCCAGAAAAATCCCAGGCAGAAGCCCCTATGAGCCAAATGTATTTAGTATCGAGTTCTTTACGCTTACATTGCAAAACCGTTTTTACATAGTTACATGCAGACTCAGGCCCCTGGTCAATATGTAAAATACTGGGATTCAAAATCGGCCAAAGAATCGGTTCAGTGATGATGTGCGGTTTATCTGATAAATGGGCAGCTCGCAGTATATCTGCCAATAAGTAATATGTAGGAGTGCGCGCGGAAAAGCACTCTTCTTGTTGCGTTTCTATTAGCAATAAAATGGGGCCACTCTGTAATAAATGCAGCGTGAAAATAGGAGGCGTTTTTTTCTCTACATATGTTAAATTTGAGTTTTCAGAGACAGTCTTCTTTCCTTTAGTAGGCGCTGTAATTATAGACGAGTTAAGAACAGCCCCTTTAACAAGGGACGATATATTTTTTGCAGACTGGGTAGTTTTAGCTGCACAAATAGTATTTTCATTGACTAACGGTGTAGCCGCTACTTCTGGTTTAGAACTATAACTCAATACCACTGTATTGGAATACGCGGCATACGCTAACGGCTTTTTAGGTAACCAAACATCAATATCCATAGCAGCTAACAACATACGGCGACGCGCTTCGTTCATTATTCTGCTTCACTCAATTTATTTAAAAAATTTCGTCCGCCAATTTTCATGGCTGAATGTCAATTTTCGGCGTCCATTGCAACCATTCAGGCTGAGGCTCATCAAATAACAAAAATGTTTGACCGGGTTGCACTATACGCATCTCATCAGGTGTAGCAAATGCAATTCCACCTTGCAACATAGCCTCCAATGATTCAGTGCGAATCTGTGCACCTTTAAATAAACTTAAATCTACGCCCACACCACTTGAATTCCAGAAGCGACTTCCTCCACGAACCAATGGTGCATAACGCTGATCAATTAAAATATGAACTAAAACACGATCAGCATGATTACTTAATTCTACCCGTGTAACATGACCAACGGTTATTTCTCGATAAGTAACAGCTACACCAGGGTGCAAAGAACCACGACGACTTGCACTCAATACTAAGCGTAAACCTGTTTTATTTTGCTCACGCGATGCCGCTTCTTGAACCTGAAAACGTGTTTGTACCGCAGCGGCATGTAATGCAGGCTCGACCTCTAAGTAAGGCCCACTCACTACAGAATCCAAGTTAGATACTCGCATTAAACTAACTTCGGGGCGTATAACCCAAAATTGGCTTCCCGTTCGGGCAATTTTTTCTCCTACAGTAGTAACACGGACATCTAACACAACATTATCTAAATTATCATTTAAGCGTACACGTTCCACATACCCAATATCCACCCCTCGATAACGTAACGCTGTTCCTTCGCTAATACCCTCTGCGCGAGACAGATTCAACTGCAATATAATTCCTGTTGCCTGTGCTTGCTTTTCAGTATCAAATAAAGGCAATCGCTGTTCTACCGATAAAGCTGGTGCTTTTAAATCTGGCGTATCTAGTGCAATACCACCTATCAAGAGAGTTTGCAAAGAATCGCTGTTAAATTCTACACCGGCTGTTAGACTTGCTTTTAAACGTACACCACTTGCATTCCAAAAGCGCGTAGACTGATTAACTATTTTTTTATATTCAGGCTCTATATTTACATAAATTAATACCTTTGATTTATCTTCAGACAATTTATATCCCTGTACACTCCCTATACGGATTTGTTTGAATAACAATGGACTACCTACTTCTATAGAACCAAGACGCTCCGCAGCTAAGATTATGTTTAGCCCTGGCATATTAGCAAGCGTGGGCGCTTGTGCTGAAGCAATAAACTCTCTAACGGGCTTACCTTCTTTACCAAAGCGAACGGCCAAGTAATTACCTTGAATGAGCGCATCCAAACCATTGATACCTGCTAAGGATACAGAAGGTTTAACTACCCAGAACTCACTACTGGCTAATAATAATTCTTCCGTGCGTGGATCCATATTTAACTCTGCAATAGGCTGAGAAAAATCTAGCCCTGTATCAATCCATTTCAACATACCAACTTGTATTCCGTTATATATAACAGGAGTGCGCCCAGCTTGCATACCAGAAACATCTTTGAGTTTTACGCGCACTTTTAAACCAATTTCAGCGTCTTCATAATCTTCATAAAGATGAAAAGGCTGGCTACCATCTACTACCGGACTTTCTTGATAATGTTCAGGCGTAATAAACGAAATTCCACCGCTTGCCAAGCTCAATAACGATTCACTTCGCACTTTAAAGCCTGATAAACCACCACTCACATTAATGCCACTGGCATTCCAAAAACGTGTATGCTGTTTTACTAAATGCGTATAAGCGGGCTCAATATAAACTTGAATCTCTACCGTTCGTTGATTCTCGGTTAATTTATAGCTTTTAATTTGACCAACTTGAATTTGTCGATAATAGACTGGACTCCCCTGCTCCAAAGAACCCAATCGGTCTGCCTTTAAGGTTAAATGCAAACCCGGCAGCCGATCAGACAAAGGAGGAGGCTCCGCTAAGGCGGAAAAATCCTGCGTAAAATCGCCCCGAACTGGATCAATCGCAATATATATACCCGATACAATCGTTTCTAAACCTGTGACGCCTGCTAACGATACGCGCGGCTTTACTAGCCAAAAACGTGTTGCTTGGCTCAGATATTGTTTCGCTTCGCGATTGATTTCTATTTTCGCATTTACACCCTGCAAATCTGGACTTACTTTTAAGTCTATAACTTTGCCTAGCGAAATACCTTTGTAAATAACCTGCGTTTTTCCAACTTGAATACCCTCTCCATCTGAGAAATGTACCTGTATTTCAATACCTGCCTCACTAAATGCACGCCATAATAACCACGCACCCAAGCACAGAGCTAACACTGGCAAAATCCAAATCGCAGACCAGCTACTGTCTGTCTTAATTTCAGGGCGTGGTAGTTTAGTCATGAGCAGGATCTTCGCACGTATTATCCCAAATTAAACGGGGATCAAAAGTCATAGCGGCCAACATGGTTAAAATAACCACTATCGAAAAAGCTAACGCTCCAGCACCCGCTTCGATCTGTGCCAAATTGTCAAAGCGTACTACCGCAACTAACGTTGCAATTACAAAAATATCTAACATGGACCAACGACCAATCCACTCAATAAACCTATACATAATAATACGTTGTTTAGCTGAAATTATTTGATGCTTTTGCACAGACACAAGTAACAAGCCCAACCCGACCAGCTTAAACGTCGGCACAACAATACTGGCAAAAAAAACTACAAAAGCTATAGGGTACATCTTAGCATGTACCAAATGAATAACACCCTCCATGATAGTAGAAGCGTCTCCTTTTCCTAAGAGGCTTACACTCATAATTGGCAATAAATTAGCTGGTATATAAGCTATAATCGCTGCAATTAACAATGCCCATGTACGTTGAATGCTATTTGGTTTTCTCGAATATAATCTTGCACCGCAACGACGACAAAACTGTTTTTCTAATAAATGCTGATACGCCAATTTATGACAATGCAAGCAAACCATAATTCCTTTATCAAGTGCTCTCATAACTTACGACTCATCTAGATCATCCCAAATTTGATGTTCTGACATAGTTACGTCTAACCACAACTGAGAAAGCAATAAGCCAACAAAACAAAACATACCTATGCCAACTTTAACATCAGCCATATCTATCAGCTTAACAATAGACACGATAATTCCAAATAAATAAACCTCCAACATGCCCCACTCCCTGAAAACTTGATATCCTCGATAAAAAAATCTTCCTATATTTAATGATTTTTTGTAAAAAATACAAATTAAAACAATTGCCTGGGCAATTAATTTCAAAAATGGAATCAAAACACTAAAAAGGAATACAAATAAAGCAACTAGCTTCATATCACTTGTATACAGTGACACAACAGCAGACCAAATAGTATCCTCGGCTTTTACACCTAGCAAACTGAGCTGCATAATTGGTAAAAAATTAGCTGGAAAAAATAACACTAAAGCGGTTATCGCTAACGCAAAACTACGCTGTTTCATTGCAGTTCGAGAAACAAATAACTCATACCCGCACCGAGGACAGCTGGCTCGATGCTTCGTCGACAAATGTACTTTTTCCATCAGTAAATCACATTCAGGACAAGCAATTAAATGCTTTAGCGAGCATGTCATTAATAAATTCCCTCAAAACAAAACCCCCCACCGCAAAAGCGGAGGGGGGTTTGTAT
>CAZBNX010000013.1:18898-22142 GCA_964493255.1 uncultured Pseudomonas sp. | reverse complement strand
ATGACCGAAGACCAACTCGAACAAGAAACCCTCGGCTGGTTGCAAGAGGTAGGATACCAACATTTATATGGGCCAGACATCGCACCCGGTTGTGATGATGCCGAGCGCGATAATTATCAGCAGGTTATTTTACAGGCGCGTTTGCGTGATGCGATTTATCGGCTGAACCCGAGCATTCCGAATGTGGCCAAGGATGATGCACTCAAACAAGTAGTAGATTTAGGGATTCCTTCTTTATTATCAGCTAATCAGTATTTCCATCAGTTGTTGATTAAAGGCGTGTCGGTTAGTTATCAAAAAAACGGTGAAACGCGCGGCGATTTTGTGCGTTTAATAGATTGGGCTGAGGTAGAAAAAAACGAATGGCTGGCCGTTAATCAATTCGCAATTAAAGGCGTACAACACAGCCGACGCCCCGATATTATTTTGTTTATAAATGGCTTGCCGTTGGTGGTACTGGAATTAAAAAATCCGGTGGATAGCAATGCGGATATTTGGAAGGCCTTTGAGCAATTAGAAACCTATAAAGAACAAATCCCCGATTTATTTCACTATAACGAGCTGCTGGTGGTTTCGGATGGCAGCGAGGCGCGTTTTGGCGCGTTGTCGGCAACGGCAGAACGCTTCATGCGTTGGCGCACGATTGATGGGGTGACGCTTGACCCACTCGGCGAGTTTAAGGAATTAGAAACGCTGGTGCGTGGCCTGCTGTCTCCCGCTATGTTGTTGGATTACTTACGGTTTTTTGTACTGTTTGAAGACGATGGCCTTTTGGTGAAGAAGGTAGCGGGCTATCACCAATTTCATGCGGTGCGCGCAGCGATTCAGCAGGTGGTGGAATCTTCGCGCTCTGAAGGGAATCACAAAGGCGGCGTGGTGTGGCACACGCAGGGCAGTGGCAAAAGTATCACCATGACCTGTTTTGCCGCGCGGGTTATGCAAGACGTGGCGATGGAAAACCCCACGATTGTGGTCATTACCGACCGCAATGATTTGGATGGGCAGTTATTTGGCGTCTTTTCGTTGGCGCAGGATTTATTGCGTGAGCAGCCGGTACAAGCCAGCACGCGGCATGATTTGCGCGCCAAATTGGGCAATCGTCCTTCGGGTGGCATCGTGTTTGCCACCATTCAAAAATTTATGCCCGGTGCGGATGAAGATACGTTTCCGGTGTTGTCTGAGCGTTCCAATATTGTGGTTATTGCGGATGAGGCGCACCGCACGCAATACGGTTTTTCGGCCACATTGAAAACAGTTAAAACGCCGGAGGCGGCAGAATCGGGCAGCGCCTACCATGTGGGCTACGCGCAACACCTGCGCGATGCGTTGCCGAATGCCACTTTTGTGGCCTTCACTGGGACGCCGGTTTCTAGCGAAGACCGCGACACCCGCGCTGTTTTTGGCGAGTACGTCCACGTTTATGACATGCAGCAAGCCAAGGAAGATGGCGCGACGGTTGCCATTTATTTTGAATCGCGCTTGGCGGCTTTATCGCTGAAACATGCCGAGTTGCTGACTATCGACGCAGAAGTCGATGAGTTAGCCGAAGATGAAGAAGAAAGCCAACAGGCGAAACTCAAGACGCAATGGACGGCGTTAGAAAAAATTGTTGGTGCCGAGCCGCGTGTGGCGAGTGTGGCGGCGGATTTAGTCGCGCACTTTGAAACACGCAATCAAGCGCAATCGGGCAAGGCGATGATTGTCGCCATGAGTCGGGAGATTTGCGTTCATCTCTATAATGAAATTGTGAAATTACGCCCCGATTGGCACGACGAAGACCCCGAAAAAGGGGCTATCAAAATTGTGATGACCGGTTCCGCCAGCGATAAAAAATTGCTGCGTCCGCATATTTACAGCGCGCAAACCAAGAAGCGTTTAGAGAAACGCTTCAAAGCCCCTGACGATGAATTGAAGCTGGTTATTGTGCGCGATATGTGGCTCACCGGCTTTGATGCGCCTTGTGTGCATACGCTGTACGTCGATAAACCGATGAAAGGCCACAACCTAATGCAGGCGATTGCGCGGGTGAATCGCGTTTTTAAAGACAAGCAAGGCGGTTTGGTGGTGGATTACATCGGGATTGCCCAATCGTTGAAAGCGGCGCTCAAGGATTACACCGCCAGCAAAGGGCGCGGACGGCCAACCGTAGACGCCGCCGAAGCATATGCGGTTATGGCGGAACACCTCGATATCGTGCGCGCTTTATTGCATGGCTACGATTACAGCGACTTTCTAACCGCCAGCCATCAACGCTTGGCCGGTGCAGCCAACCATGTGTTGGGCGTAGAAAACGGCAAAAAACGCTTTTCTGACAATGTATTAGCCATGAGCAAAGCCTTTAGCCTGTGCTGTACGCTGAACGAAGCCAAGGCGGTACGCGAAGAAGTGGCGTTCATGCAAGCGGTAAAGGTGATTCTGACCAAGCGCGACATTAGCCAGAAGAAGAAAACCAATGAAGCGCGTGATTTGGCCATTCGGCAAATCATTGGCTCGGCGGTGGTGTCGGAGGATGTTGTTGATATTTTCGAGGCGGTGGGGCTAGAAAAACCCAACATCGGCATTCTGGATGAAGCGTTTTTGGCGGAAGTGAAAAATCTGCCGGAACGCAATTTGGCCGTGGAGCTGCTGGAGCGTTTGCTAGAGGGTGAAATTCGCAGTCGGTTTGCCAGTAGCGTGGTGCAAAAAAAGAAATTTTCAGCCTTGTTGGCGAGCGTAGTTCAGCGTTACCAAAACCGCACGATTGAGACCGCACAAGTGATTGAGCAGCTCATCGACATGGCCAAACAATTTCGGACGGCTGCGCAGCGTGGCGAAGCGTTAGGGCTGTCTGATGACGAAGTGTGTTTCTATGATGCGCTGGCTGACAATGAGTCAGCTATTCGTGAGCTGTCTGATGAAACCATGAAGAAAATTGCACATGAACTGACGGAAAGCCTGCGCCAAAACATTTCGGTCGATTGGTCGGCGCGTGAAAGCGTGCGCGCTAAATTGCGTCTGATGGTGAAGCGCATCCTGCGAAAATACAAATATCCGCCGGATAAACAAGAATCTGCTGTGGAGTTGGTCTTGCAACAGGCAGAAAGCTTGGGGGACGCATGGGCGGCTTAAACGGCGGGGCATTCTTATTTACGATTTAACGGTTTTTTGACATTCGTTTCACTTGAACATGATGACGCGCTGCACACACTGCACGCTCGGATTAATCCCGGAATTTCTCATCATGTTGCTTTTGCGTTCTGCTCCT
>CAZBNX010000013.1:15633-18798 GCA_964493255.1 uncultured Pseudomonas sp. | reverse complement strand
ATAACCCCGGCGAGCCGCGCAAATTAAATGTGGTGCTGGTCACGATTGAAAGTTTCTCTGCGAAATATATGGGGAGCTTCGGTAATACCCGAGGCCTCACGCCTAACCTTGACCGCTTGCGTAAAGAAAGCCTGTTTTTTAATAATTTTTATTCCACCGGCACCCGTACTGACCGTGGTTTAGAAGCTATTACCTTATCCGTGCCGCCTACGCCGGGGCGCTCCATTGTGAAGCGTATTGGGCGTGAAAGTGGTTTTGGTAGTGTGGGACAGCAGTTGGTCGCTAAAGGATATGACAGTGTTTTTGTCTATGGCGGTCGCGGCTATTTCGACAATATGAATGCGTTTTTTAGTGGGAATGGTTATCGAATTGTTGACCAAGCCAATGCGCCTGCTGAAGAAGTGAAATTCACCAATGCGTGGGGCATGGCCGATGAGGATTTGTATAGCCAAGCGATAAAAGCGGCAGATGCTGATTTTGCGTCGGGTAAACCCTTTTTTCTGCAATTAATGACCACCTCGAATCACCGTCCTTATACCTATCCGGCGGGGCGCGTTGATATTCCTTCCGGTGATGGCCGTGATGGTGCGGTGAAATACACCGATTGGGCCATCAATGACTTTTTAACGCGCGCACGCCAGAAACCTTGGTTTGATAACACGGTCTTTATTTTCGTGGCGGACCACTGTGCGGGCAGTGCCGGTGTGCAAGATTTACCCGTGGATGAGTACCACATTCCGCTGTTTATCTACGCACCTAAGTGGATTCAGCCGCGTGAAGAAAGCCAATTAGCCAGCCAAATTGACCTCGCACCGACGCTGTTGGGTTTGCTAAATATGGATTATGAATCAACGTTTTACGGTCGTGATTTGCTGAAGCCGCAAGGCCAAGCGCCGCGTGTGTTGATTGGTAACTACCAACATTTGGGCTTATTTGATGGGCAAAATTTGGCCATTCTGAGCCCCGGTCGTTTAATGCGTCGCCACGATGATGCGCTGGGTGCCAGCATTGAACGCCGCGTTGATGCCCAAGACCCACTCATCCAGCGCGACATTACCTATTATCAAAGCGCCAGCTATGCCTACCAGCGTAACTTGTTGCGTTGGCAGCCTGCTCGTAACTAATTGGGCAACCCGTGTATTGAAACCAAGGTTTCTGCATAAGGTGCATTTTAGGGCATGTTTGGAATAAGCATTGCGCCGATGTGCTAAGGCGTACTCAAATCAAATTTATGCCCTAGAAAAACGTCGAAAAAGGGTGTTTTCCAAGCAAACTTTTATGTTCTTATAACGAGTATGAGGGATAAGATAAAGTCGCGTCTGAACCGCGTATTTTCCCTTAAGGTTGCAGGTTTGCTGCGGGTGCAACTTGTATAGGGGGCGCATCTGGAGCATTGCTTTCGTGAAAGCCTTGTGTGAAAACTAATAATCAATGCCAGAATCCGGTTGATTTAGGTTCATCTGGCAACGCCATACCGAGCTTCTATCGAATATGAAATCTCAAAGTGTCACCTCCCGAGAGTACAAGCTGCGTAGTGATGACTTCCTCATTTCCAGAACGGATTTGACGGGTAAAATTACTTACGCGAATCCGGCATTTATTGACGTCAGCGGCTTTAGTTGGGAAGAGTTGTTCGGCGCGGACCACAATATTGTTCGTCACCCTGCAATGCCCAAAGAAGCATTTCGAGATTTATGGGCGACAATTGGAGCCGGTAAAGCGTGGAATGGCTTGGTGATGAACCGCCGTAAAAACGGTGATTACTATTGGGTTCAAGCACACGTCACACCTTATTTTGAGAATGGAAGCCTGGTGGGTTACGCCTCTGTGCGTACTAAACCCGACGAAGCGCGTGTCGCACTCGCGCAATCGGTGTATCAAGACATCGTGGCAGGGCGTTCCGTTTCCTATCGTTTAAATGATGGCACGCTGCAACGTAAAGGCATTATGGGAATGCTGGGGCGCATCAATCCGAGCGCGTTAAGTTTTCAAGTGTCGTTATTTACGATTCTGGCTATTTTGTTGTCTGTGTTGTCGTTTTTTATTGTTGATAGCGTGGGCAGCAGTGACGAAGAACGTCATTTCTGGGGTGCGATTTCTTCGGGTGTTTCTGCGGTATTGATGAGTAGCATGGGATGGTTTGTGTGGCGTAGCGTAACGCGACCATTGCATGAGGCCATGAAATTTAGCTCGCAAATTGCGTCGGGCAACTTGAGCGCGCAGTTACCAGATTTTGGTGACACCGAATTAGGCCGTTTAGGTACGCTGATGGACATCATGCGTAAAAGTTTGGCCAGCATTACGGCTGATGTGAATCGCAGCATCCGTGATGTTTCTGCTGCATCCGGTAACATTGCGAAAAGTAATGATTCCTTAGCCGACCGCACCGAAGACCAAGCGGCTTCGCTGCAACAAACAGCGGCCAGCATGGAGCAAATTACTTCTACGGTTGAGCAAAACTCCAGCAACGCCAAACATGCGAACACGTTAGCCGAACATGCGTCTCAGTCGGTGCGCGAAAGCGGCGAAGTGATGCACAAAGTAGTGAGCAAGATGGCCACGATTGCCGACGGCTCACAAAAAATGAGCGAAATCATCGGCTTAATTGATTCCATCGCGTTCCAAACCAATATTCTGGCGTTGAATGCCTCGATTGAAGCAGCGCGTGCCGGTGAGCATGGTCGTGGTTTCGCGGTGGTTGCGACCGAAGTACGCCATTTGGCGGGTCGTTCGGCGGCAGCGGCGCAAGAAATTCGCACCTTAATTGATAATTCTCGCGATCAAATCGAAGACGGCGTGCAGTTGGTGAAAGCCGCTGAGGGCGCTATCGAAGAAGTGATTGATTCGGTCGTGAAAGTCAGTGACATCATGGGCGAAATTTCGGCAGCTTCTGCCGAGCAAAGCTCTGGCGTGGCGCAGGTAGGGCAGGCCATCACGCAGCTTGATAACGTCACGCAGAAAAACGCAGGCATGGTACAACATGCGCGCGAAGTGGCGCGCAGGTTGAACGCGCAGGTTGATGGTTTGGCGCAAGCTATTTCAATTTTCAAAACGTCGAACAGTGCGGAGAGCAGCGTGTCATCAGCACCGCGTGCATCGTTTGCGGCTGACTCACGCAGCGAAACGCGCAAACCGACCGCAACACGCGCCCCATCATCGACGGCA
>CAZBNX010000013.1:0-15533 GCA_964493255.1 uncultured Pseudomonas sp. | reverse complement strand
CGCGCGGCAGCTCGTCAGCCAAGCGATGTTGATGAGTGGGAAAGCTTCTAAGCACGCACCAAGAAAAAACCCCAGCCCAATGTGCTGGGGTTTTTTTATGCAGCCTTAATGACGGTGTGCTAGTCGTTTATCGACATCCGCCACCAAGCGCCGCATTTCGCCGACCGTTCGCAGGTTCAGCGCCATGCGAATATGCACATTGAGCTGATTTTCCAGCGCCTTGGTGTTGTACACCCGCAACGCAAACACCACGCTGGCACGCAAGGCGGTGTTAATCATTTGCCCATCGGCTAACGGGCGACCTTCGCTGTCGTTAAATGCACTTTCGCCCAGTGGACGCATCTTGTTCACGGTGAATTCACGGTCCGTTGTTATTCAAAGGTAAAGGCGTCGGCATCTCGCCACGCCGGGAAGCGAGTTTTGTATTTCGCCAGCGCCTGTGCTGAGAGGGTAACGTGGAAAACACCTTCACCATCAGCCGCAGATAATAGAGATTCACCTAGAAAATCAATCACTTGGCTATCACCGGCATGTGGATAACCATTGCCATCGTCGCCAATTCGGTTGACGGCTGCGACATAACACAAATTTTCGATAGCCCGCGCCGGTAATAACCGATTCCACGCCGCGCGCCGCGCCGCAGGCCAACTAGCGATGTACAGCAATACATCGGTGTCCTTGGCATCGCGGCTCCAAACCGGAAAGCGCAGGTCGTAGCAGACCAGCGGGCGCACGTTCCACCCTTTTATTTCCAGTAACACGCGCTCCTCTCCGGCGGCGTAATGCTCATGCTCACCGGCCATGCGGAACAAATGGCGCTTGTCATACTGTGCACAACTGCCATCGGGACGCGCCCAATACAACCGATTACGGTAACTGCCATCGGCAGCCTGTGTGATGACACTGCCAACCACCACCGCATTCAGCGCGGCAGCTTGAGCCAATAACCATTGTTGCGTAGGGCCGTTCTCAGGCTCCGCCAAAGACGCGGCATCCATTGAAAAGCCCGTGCTGAACATTTCGGGCAGAACAATCAAATCGGCCCCCGCCGCTTGCTGCAACAAGGCTGCAAAATGCGCGTGGTTCGCCGCAGGGTCTTGCCAAATAGGCGCTGTTTGCACCAGCGCCAGTTTCAAATCAGGAAGCGTCGTTAAATCACGCATCGGGCTACGCTCACACGAGACAGAGTTTTGCCGCCGCCGCTTGCAACGTTTCATCGCGCTTGGCGAAGCAGAAACGTAAAAGCCGCAAGTTTTCGGGCGGGCGTTGGTAAAACACAGAAATCGGGATAGACGCGACGCCATGCTCGCGCGTCAACCATTCGGCCATTTGCACATCGTTCAAATCATCCCGAATGGCGGAGTAATCCACCAACTGGAAATAGGTGCTAGGCGTAGGCGTAAATTGGAAACGCGACGGTTTGAGCAAGTCGCAGAATAAATCCCGACGCCCTTGGTAAAACACGGGCAGCTCATCAAGGTGTTCGGGGTGATTTGCCATGTATTCAGCCAGCGCCGCTTGCACGGGGGTTACGCCGCAAAACGTGACGTATTGGTGAATTTTACGCAGCTCAATCGTGAGGTCTGGCGGCGCAGCCACAAACCCCGTTTTCCAGCCGGTGATGTGAAAGGTTTTACCGAACGAGCTAATCACAAACGCGCGTGCGAATAATTCTTCATGTTCCAGCACACTGGCGTGGGAGTAGTGGTCGTACACCAAATGCTCGTACACCTCATCACTGATGAGGTAAATGTTGTAATCCCGAATCATCGACGCCAGCAGGTACAAATCCTCGTGGGAAATGAGCGAGCCGCTGGGGTTCAAAGGATTATTCAAAATAATGAGGCGCGTGCGGCTAGAAATGGCCGCCTCTAACGCTTCCCAATCCATACGGAAATCAGGCAGCGTCAGTGGAACGTGAATGCAGCGCCCGCCTGCTAACTCAACAGCGGGTTCGTAGCTGTCATAGCTGGGGTCAAACACGATGACTTCATCGCCGGGGCGTACCAGTGTTTGAATGGCGCAAAAAATAGCTTCGGTAGCGCCTGCGGTGACAGTGACTTCACGATTGGGGTCAAGGCGGCGCTTATACAGGCGCTCAATCATGAGAGAAATTTGCTCACGCAACGCCGGTAAACCGGGCATGGGCGCGTACTGATTATGGCCGTTCATGGCATGACGACACAGGGCTTCGCGCAGCTCCTGTGGGCCATCGAAATCCGGAAAACCTTGCGACAAATTAATCGCACCACACTCTGTCGCAAGCTGCGTCATGGTGGTGAAGATGGTTGTGCCAATGTTAGGCAGTTTGCTGACAATCATTGGATTTCTCCGTAAGAACGGCACACGTTCGCGCCTTTTCGCCGCAAGCAGTATAGGCAAAGTGCGGGCCGAAAAATGGCCCGCTGTCGGACAAGATTAGCGGCGTTTGTCTTTCTTTTTCTTCTCTGCTTTTTTGTGGTGGCTCATCAAGCGACGTTTTTTGTTCACTTGGCGAGCGGTTAAGGTGTTTTTCTTGCCTTCGAAGGGGTTATCGCCGCCTTTGAATTCGATGCGAATCGGCGTTCCCACCAATTTCAAGACGCGCCGATAGGTGTTTTCCAAAAAGCGCGCATAGCTGCGGGGTACGGCGTCCACCTGATTGCCGTGAATCACAATCAGCGGTGGGTTAGCGCCACCCAAGTGGGCGTAACGCAGTTTAATGCGGCGTCCGTTGACGAGTGGCGGTTGGTGCGTGCTGATGGCGTCTTCCAGAACCTGCGTCAGGTAGCTGGTTGGCCAGCGCGTGACCGCCGAGCGGAAGGCCTCTTGAACGGATTTATACAGGTGCCCAACGCCGGTGCCATGTAGCGCCGAAATGAAGTGAATATCCGCAAAATCAACGAATTGCAGACGACGCTCCAGCTCGGTTTTCACGCGGTCGCGTTCGTGGCTGTCCATGCCGTCCCATTTGTTCAGCGCAATGACCAGCGCGCGGCCTGTTTCTAATACGAAGCCTAATAAGTTCAAATCGTGGTCAACTACGCCTTCACGCGCGTCCATCACGAAAATGACGACGTTCGCATCTTGAATGGCTTGCAGCGTTTTCACGACCGAGAATTTTTCGACCGCTTCGAAAATTTTGCCGCGCCGCCGCACGCCTGCGGTGTCAATCAGGGTGTATTTGTGTTCGTCGCGCTCAAAAGGAATATAGATGCTGTCGCGCGTGGTACCGGCTTGGTCATACACGATGACGCGCTCTTCACCCAGCATACGGTTGACGAGCGTTGATTTGCCTACGTTGGGGCGGCCAATGATGGCAATTTTAATGCCGGTATTTTCATCGGGGCCGGGAATACGTGGCTTGTAGGCATCGCCTTCAGCGGCGGTTTCGGCGTTGAGTTCGCCTTCGATAAACTCGCCTTCCAGTGCTTCTTCTTCGTCTTTCGGGAAGATGCCGAGCGCCGCTTGCAGCAGAGCATTAACGCCACGGCCATGTGCGGCGGCGATGGGGTAGGTATCAGCAATAGCCAGCGGACTAAACTCAGCCCGCGCGATGTCCGGGTCTACGGTGTCAACCTTGTTAGCGACCAAAAAAGTGCGCTTATTCCGACGGCGCAAGTGGTCGGAAATCATCTGGTCGGCAGCGGTCAGACCGGCGCGCGAATCCACCAAAAACAGGACGGCATCGGCTTCTTCAATCGCTTGTAACGATTGTTCGGCCATTTTGGCGTCAATGCCTTCCTCATCGCCGGAGATACCCCCCGTATCAATGACGATGTAGGTGCGGCCTTGCCATTTGGCTTCGCCATATTTGCGGTCGCGCGTCAGGCCGGGGTAATCAGCGACAATCGCGTCGCGGCTTTTAGTTAAACGGTTGAACAGGGTGGATTTGCCAACGTTTGGGCGTCCCACCAGGGCAATCACGGGAACCATGTGGCTCTCCAAGAGGAATTCACGAAAACACAAAGGCCGCTGCATCGCGCAGCGGCCGCGTTACGAAGGTGCGCGGGGCGTCGTGTCTGACGTTAGCGCAGCGTGTAGGCAACCAATTTGCCACTGTTGCCGTAGGCATACAGCCAGCCGCCAACGACCAGTGGGCGAGCGCGTAAGCCATCGCTATCGACGCGCTCCCGACCAACGAAACGGCCATCGACCTGACTCATCAAGTGCAAATAACCTTCGACATCACCTACCGCAATGTTGCTAGAAAACAGCGCAGGGCCAGACAGTTGGCGACGTGCCAGCTTGTCGTTAATCCATTGCTGAGTGCTGGAACGGGCGTCGATACCTTCCAGCGCGCCCGTGGCTTGGCTGAGGTACAGCGTGCCAAAGCTGGACGCCAAACCGGTGTAGCTAGAAGCAGGACGCTGCCAGCGTGTGCGGCCCGTGCTGGCTTCTAGGGCGGCTAAATTTCCTTGATAAGTAACGACATACAGCGTATCGCCAGACAGCAGCAAATTGCCGTCAATATCGACGATGCGCTCAAGTTCGCTGCGGCCTTTAGGAACGGCCACGCGCTCTTCCCACACTGGAATACCGCGCAGGATGTCTACGGCGATGACTTTACCGCTGGAGAGTCCGGCGATGGCTAAACGTCCGGCGATTAACGGTGTGGCTGTGCCGCGTAGGGTTAAAACGGCGGGGGTATTGCCATATTGCCAGCGCACACGGCCTTCATAGGCATCAATGCCGACGAGGCGATCATCTTGGGTTTGCACCACGATAATGCCGTTGCTGCCCACCGGTGCAGACAGCACTTCGCTTCCGACGGAAACACGCCATTTTTGTTCGCCGCTGCGACTGTCTAACGCCACCACCTGACCTTTAGCCGTGCCGACCAGTACGAGGTCATCCACCGCGCCGACGCCGCCGGAAATAGGCTGCTTCAGCTCAGTTTCCCACAGCACTTTGCCGGTTTCGCGGTCCATAGCGACCACGGTGCCTTCAGCCGCCGCCGCGAACAAATTGCCATCGGCGCTGGCTAATTCGAGCTGGTTCCAGCTTTCGCCTTGGCCGTTACCGATGGAGCGGCTCCATTGTTTTTCGAGATGGACTTCTTCGGTGAATTTAGTGAGTTCTGCGGGCGGTAGCTCTTTAGAGCTGGTGCTGCAACCGACTGTCAGCAATGCGGCTGACAGCATCAGGATATGACTCCAGCGCATCATTAAGCTTCTCCGTCCGTTACGTTATCCAGTTTGATTTGCAGGGTTTCCGCGCCGTTGGCATTTTTCTGGGCAGCGCGTGCTTTTTCGTAAGCGGCGCGTGCATCGGCGCGTTGACCTGCTTGAGCGAGTACATCACCGCGCAGTTCTTCGCGGCTGGCGATAAACGCGGCGCTGGCTTCACCTTTTAACAGGGCTAGGGCTTCGTCGGTTTTATGTTGAGTGGCCAATACGCGAGCTAATCGCTGGCGCGCTAATTCGCCGAGCGTAGGCTCGACGGGCGCATCAACGACCTTACGCAAACTGCTGGCCGCGTCATCCAAACGACCTTCATCGACGGCCACGCGCGCTAACAAAAGACTGGCGTATTGGGCGTAAGCGGTGCCGGAAAAATCGCTATTGAGCGTCTGGGTTAATTCGCTGACTTTGGCGGGGTCAGGTTTTTGGCCGCTCATGGCGAGCGTGACTAATTGCTGGTACATAGCCGACGCGCTCTGTACTTGACTGGTTTTATGGTGTTGCCACGATTGCCAGCCAGCCGCAATCAGCAACGCCAATAAACCGCCTGCTAACAAAGGCTTACCGTTGCGCTGCCACCAGTCACGGATGACCGCCAGTTCTTCTTCTTCGCTACGCGATGTCATGGGGCTGTCCTCGTTTATTGGGTTTGGGCTTACGCCAAATGAGCGGCTAGATGAGCACTAAGCGCATCCCACGCGACGGTTTGCTGGGCATCGTCATGGCGTAAAGGTTTGACGGCAACAATCTGCTGTGCCAGCTCATCTTCACCCAGAATGAGGGCGAACAGCGCACCGCTTTTGTCCGCTTTTTTGAGTTGGCTTTTGAAGCTACCGCCGCCCGCATTGACCACCAAGCGCAGCCCCGGCACTTCATCACGCAGACGCTCCGACAGTCCCAGCGCCGCCAATTCTGCGGCTGCGCCAAACGTGGCAACGTACACATCCACCGTGCGCGCTAATTCGGCAGGCACTTTGTCGAGGGTTTCGATGAGCAAAATCAACCGCTCAACGCCCATAGCGAAACCGACGGCGGGCGTTGGCTTACCGCCCAACTGCTCAACCAAACCGTCGTAGCGGCCACCCGCGCACACGGTGCCTTGCGCGCCGAGTTTGTCGGTTGTCCACTCGAAAACGGTTTTGCCGTAGTAATCCAAACCGCGCACTAATTTGGGATTCAGCACATAAGGCACACCCGCTGCCTCCAGACGCGCTTTCAAGCCATCGAAATGCGTTTGTGCCTCGGCGCTGAGGTAATCCGCCAGCTTAGGCGCATCGACCAAAAGGGCTTGGGTGTCAGGGTTTTTGCTATCGAGAATCCGTAGCGGATTGCTGGCCAAACGGCGCTGGCTGTCTTCATCCAGTTGCTCGAAGCGGGCGCTGAGGTATTCCACCAGCGCATCACGGTAGCGCGCGCGGTCGTCGCTGCTGCCGAGGCTGTTTAGCTCTAATTGCACCGCTTCGCGTAGCCCCAGAAGACCCCATAAACGCCATGTCAGGATGATGAGTTCAGCGTCTACATCAGGGCCTTCAAAGTTAAACAGCTCAATGCCAATTTGATGAAATTGGCGATAGCGGCCTTTTTGTGGGCGTTCGTGGCGGAACATGGGGCCGATGTACCACAATTTTTGGGGCTGGCCGCCGCCGATAAGGCCGTGTTCTTGTACCGCGCGCACACAGGAAGCTGTGCCTTCAGGGCGCAGTGTGAGCGAATCGCCGTTGCGGTCGTCGAAGGTGTACATCTCTTTTTCAACGATGTCGGTGACTTCGCCGATGGAGCGTTTGAACAGCTCGGTAAACTCCACGATGGGCATACGGATTTGCCGATACCCGTAGCCATCCAGTAAGCGCGCCACGCAGTCTTCAAGGTAGCGCCACAGCGGGGTTTGCTCGGGCAGGATGTCGTTCATGCCACGAATGGCTTGCAAATTTTTGCTCACAAAAAATCCTTAGCTGCGGGCGATGAGGCGCGCATCGGCCTCACTCTTTTCAGCGGCTTTCCGGCGGATGAGCTGTTCGAGTTCATCCACGAGGTTATCGTTAGTCAGTTTATGGGTGGGCTTGCCGTCGATATACACCAAGTTTGGGGTGCCGCCCGTCAAGCCAACGTGCGCTTCTTTGGCTTCGCCGGGGCCGTTTACCACGCAGCCAATCACGGCAACATCCAGCGGCACCAACAAATCTTCAACGCGGCTTTCCAATTCGTTCATGGTTTTTACCACGTCGAAATTCTGCCGTGAGCAGCTTGGGCACGCGATGAAGTTGATGCCGCGAGAGCGCAGGCGCAACGATTTTAGGATGTCGAAGCCCACGCGAATTTCTTCAACGGGGTCGGCGGCCAGTGAGATGCGAATGGTGTCGCCGATGCCTTCAGCCAGCAACATGCCTAATCCAACAGCCGATTTCACCGTGCCGGAACGCAGGCC
The DNA here is from genome assembly GCA_964493255.1 of uncultured Pseudomonas sp. Taxonomy (GTDB): domain Bacteria; phylum Pseudomonadota; class Gammaproteobacteria; order Pseudomonadales; family Pseudomonadaceae; genus Geopseudomonas. The sequence goes on along the minus strand of CAZBNX010000013.1, from coordinate 7,946 downwards.
ACCCGCTTCGGTGATGCCTAAATGCAGCGGCTGGTCAATTTGCTGCGACAGCAGTCGATACGCGCCAACGGCCATAAATACATCAGAGGCTTTAACGCTGACTTTGAAGGCTTGAAAATCGAGCTTGTCGAGGTAGTCAACGTGCCGCAATGCCGATTCCACCAAGGCTTCTGGGGTGGGTTCGCCGTATTTTTTTTGCAAATCTTTTTCGAGAGAACCGGCATTCACGCCAATGCGAATGGGGATGCCTTTATCACGCGCAGCGTCTACGACAGCGCGCACGCGGTCTTCACGGCCAATGTTACCGGGGTTGATGCGTAAACAATCCACGCCTAATTCTGCGACGCGCAACGCAATTTTGTAATCAAAGTGAATGTCCGCGACCAGCGGCACCTTGACCTGTTGTTTAATGCGGCCAAAGGCTTCGGCGGCATCCATGTCGGGCACGGAAACGCGCACAATGTCAGCGCCAACCTCTTCTAATCGCCGAATTTGCGCGACGGTTGCCGCTACATCACAGGTATTAGTGTTGGTCATGCTTTGTACAGAAATCGGTGCATCACCACCGACCAAGACATGACCCACACGAATTTGCCGCGTAAGGCGGCGCTTAATAGGGGAGTGACATTGCATAGTTGTTACTGACCCACGTTGAGGCGGCCTTTGCCTGAAGGGGAAGTGTCTACTTCTACCGGCTCGTTGTTGTAGTGAACGACGACCGCGCGCGCATAACCGAAACGAATATCGAGCGGCGCTTTGCCGGACAAATCAAGGGTTTCGCCTTTTTTACGCACACCGACGAATAATACTTTGCCGTTTGCATCGGTAATTTTTGTCCAGCAAGCAGCGTTGTATTCAACGTGGATTAAGCCGTGTCCTTCAGGTAATGCAGGCTTTGGGGGTTCTGGCGGTGGTGTAGGTGCCGCCGGTGCTAACGCCGGTGGCGTATTGGCCTGTGCCGCTGGCAGGGGTAAATGGGTTGCGCCGGGCGGTAGCGGGTTTGAGGTCGTGCCGCTATCGGTGGCGGTTGGCGTCGGTTGCTGCGCGTTATTGAGAGCTAACGTCTGAGTCGGTGGGGCAGTAGGTTCTGGTTCGTCAACCGGATGGCGTTGGGTCACGCCGTCGGCGCTGTCCACTTCGATGTGTTTTAGTCCAAACAGCCCTAAATCGGCCAATCTGCCCGGGCGGTCTTGCCACCAACTGTAACCCGCTAACAGTAAAAGCACTAATAACAGGCCGCTGAAGCCGCGCAATAAAATGCGTGAGAGGCGAATGGGTTCGCGTAGCTGTTTGAGCCCTTTTACCGCACTGCCTGCGGTGGCATCGCTGCCGGTGTAGCGATCAAAGGATTCGACCAGCGTGTTCGCATCAATGCCCAGCAATTTGGCATAGGCACGGACGTAACCGCGCGCGAAGGTATGTCCGGGAAGCCGGTGGAAATCGCCTGCTTCAATTTGAGAAAGAACGTGAGAAGTTAAATTGAGCTGGTTAGCCACTTCGGACAGTTGCAGGCCACGCTCTTCCCGAGCACAGCGCAGAACCTCGCCGGGGTTGACCTGCGGCGGCTGCGGTGCGACTGCTTCGGTGTGCGACGTACTCATTGTTGCTCCGAGAGGTATTGCCGGTATTCGGGGGAGCTGGGGTAGAGACGCTGTAAAAGCGCCGCTTTTTCCACAGCGACGTTGGGTTCATTAAATTGCTGTGCCAAACGATAGCCTAGCAATAGGCTGCGCGCATCAGAAACACCCTTTAACGCATTTAATTGCAAATAATAGCCACGCGCGGCCTCAAATTGCCCTGCATTAAAAGCCACTTCAGCGGCTTTTAATAGCGTTTCAGCCTGTTGCGGGTCGAGGGCGATGGCTTTAGAAAAAGAGGCTTGCGCGAGTGCAGGTTGATTCAGCTTGAGTGCGGTTAGCCCCACATTGGTATAGGCACCGGCACGACCAGCATACAGCGCATCCGCTGCGGCCTGTTCAAAATGCGCGTGCGCCTCTGTGTAGCGACCTTGAGCGTATAAAAAACTGCCGTAATTATTCTGAATGCGCGCGCTGTTTTTTTCAGCAAGTGCGCGCTTAAAGTATTGTTCAGCCAGCGTATTTTCTTGCTCTGATTGAAAAACCAACGCCAAAGCAGCGTTTGCGTCGGCGTCGTGGTTATCGAGCGATAAGGCTTTTTGTAGCGGAATTTTAGCCTGAGCGGACTGGCCTTGTTGCAGGTATCCCAAGCCCAAAGCTACATAGGCATTGACCGCCGCGCGGCGGCCTTCTTCGGTAGACAGCGGGCCTTGTGGCGCGGAAACAACGCACCCCGAAAGCAGCATCGCTCCCAGCGACGACAACAACAGGGTTCGTAAGCGCATCGGTGTTTCTACCCCGCTTGCACGGTTTGGGCCGTGTCCCCGTCGGTTTCGAGCTGGCGCAGCGCGATATAACGCTCACTGCGGCGGGTGCGGTCTTGGACTTGGCCGACGAGTTGCCCACAAGCGGCGTCGATATCATCGCCGCGTGTGGTACGCACGGTGACGTTATAGCCGCCGTGATGCAGCAAATCTTTGAAGCGATGAATGGCGTTATTGCTGGGGCGTTCGTAACCCGAAAATGGGAACGGATTGAACGGAATGATATTGATTTTACAAGGGATATTCTTCAGTAAATCAATAACTTGCTGTGCGTGTTCTGGCTGGTCGTTGACGTCTTTGAGGAGGGTGTACTCAATCGTTAAGACGCGCTTTTCACCCAGTCCTGAGATGTAACGCTTACAGGCATCCAGCACCACCGCCAGCGGATATTTTTTGTTCAGCGGTACTAATTTATTGCGTAATTCGTCATTGGGTGCGTGCAAAGACAACGCCAAAGACACGTCAATAACCTTCGCCAGCTCGTCAATCATGGGCGCAACGCCCGACGTGGAGAGCGTCACTTTGCGCTTGGAAATGCCGTAACCGAGGTCGTCCATCATGATGTTCATGGCCGCGACGACGTTATCAAAGTTCAGCAGCGGCTCACCCATGCCCATCATCACGACGTTGGTGATGGCGCGGTCAATTTTGGCGGGAACGGTGCCAAATGATTTATTGGCAATCCACACTTGGCCGATGATTTCAGCCGCTGTTAAATCACTGTTGAAGCCTTGTTTGCCGGTAGAGCAAAAGCTGCAATCCAGCGCACAACCCGCTTGCGAAGACACGCACAGCGTGCCGCGCCCATCGACGGGGATATACACCGTTTCTACACAACTGCCCGATGCCACGCGCACCACCCATTTGCGGGTGCCGTCGCTGGAAATGTCTTGGCTGACAATTTCCGGGCCTTTGATTTCGGCGCAGGCGTTGAGTTTTTCACGCAACGCCTTGCCGATATTGGTCATGGCGTCGAAGTCTTCGGCGCCAAAGTGGTGAATCCACTTCATCACTTGACCCGCACGGAAACGCTTCTCGCCAATCGACTCGAAGAACTTTTCCAATTGTGGCTGGGTTAGGCCCAGTAAGTTCACTTTGCTGGTCGTGTCAGTCATGGATTCATCCTCACCGTTACCGTTCCGCGATTAACGGATGCGGTCGCACAGCTCAGTGGCCGCGAAGAAGTACGCGATTTCACGCGCAGCAGAGGCTTCGGAGTCAGAACCGTGAACAGCGTTTTCGTCGATAGAAACCGCGAAATCAGCGCGGATGGTGCCCGCAGCGGCGTCTTTAGGGTTGGTAGCGCCCATCAGCTCGCGGTTTTTCAGGACGGCATCTTCGCCTTCCAGAACTTGCACGATAACGGGGCCAGACGTCATGAACGCAACCAAGTCTTTGAAGAAGCCGCGCTCTTTGTGCTCGGCGTAGAAGCCAGCCGCTTCACGCTCGGACAGTTGCACCATTTTGGACGCAACGACGCGCAGACCCGCTTTCTCGAAACGAGTGGTGATTTCGCCGATTACGTTTTTGGCAACAGCGTCAGGCTTGATGATGGAGAAGGTGCGTTGCAGGGCCATGGAATCACTCCGAAAGGCAGGTTTAGCAGTAAAACCGACGCGCCCCCGCAACAAGGCGGAGGCGCGAAAGGAATTGGTTGGAAAAAGCGGGCGGATTATACGCAGAACCGACGGGGTGCGTAACGCCGGAGGCGCGGTGTGTGACTTAGTTGGCTTCTTCAATCCACGCGGTTTGAATGGCTTCTAAGACTTTTTCGCCGCCGCGTTTGGGGTCGTCGTTGAAATCGGGCAGCGTAACCACCCAATTATGCAAATCCACGAAATTGACATAGCGCGGGTCAACGTCTGGGCGGCTATCCGTTAATTGGATGGCAATTTCTAGGACATCAGTCCATTTCAGGCTCATGTTTTTCTCCTAGAAATCAGTGGCTTTCGTTGACTTGGTTGATGGTGTATTTCGGAATTTCCACCACCAAATCTTCAGTCCCGACGCGCGCTTGACAGGATAAACGCGACTCCGGTTCCAAGCCCCACGCTTTGTCGAGCATGTCATCTTCAAGCTCGTCGGAGGCTTCTAAGGAAGAAAAGCCCTCGCGCACGATGACGTGGCACGTCGTACACGCACAGGACATTTCGCAGGCATGGACGATTTCAATATCGTTACGCAGCGCCGCTTCAATGATGGTTTCGCCGGTGTTGGCTTCAATCACCGCGCCTTCGGGGCAATGTTCGGCATTCGGTAAAAAGACGATTTGCGGCATGGCTGTTATTCCTCGATGTCGTTGAGCGTGCGGCCTGTCAGTACGGCCTTAACGCTGGCGTTCATGCGTCGCGCCGCAAATTCGTCAGTCGCATGACTGAGGCGGCGGATTTGCTGCTCAATGTGTGCGGCATCAGTGCCGCCAGAAATCGCACGCAGCGCATGGAGTTCGTGGTCAATCGCGGCACGTTCGGCGCTGTCTAACAGACGTTCGCCGTCAACGGCTAAGGCGGCTTCCACCGCTTCTAAAAGACGCTCCGCTTCGACCTGTTGTTCACGCAGCGCGCGCGCATCTTTGTCATGACCGGCATGGGTGAAGGAGTCGCGCAACATACGCGCAATTTCACCATCACTTAAACCATAAGAAGGTTTGACCTGAATGCTGGCTTCAACGCCGGAGCCAAGCTCACGCGCGGATACATTCAGCAAGCCATCGGCATCGACTTGAAAGGTAACGCGAATTTTCGCCGCACCCGCCACCATGGGCGGGATGCCACGCAACTCAAAGCGCGCTAACGAACGGCAATCGCTGACCAATTCACGCTCGCCTTGCAGAACGTGAATCATCATCGCGGTTTGGCCATCGCGGTAGGTGGTGAACTCTTGGCCGCGTGCCACCGGAATCGTGGTGTTGCGCGCAATGACTTTTTCCATCAAGCCGCCCATGGTTTCTAAACCCAGCGACAGCGGAATGACATCCAGCAACAACAGTTCTTCGCCCTGTTTATTTCCGGCGAGGGTGTCGGCCTGAATAGCGGCACCGATGGCCACCACTTCATCGGGGTTGATGTCGGTGAGTGGCGTGCGGCCAAACAATTCGCCCACCGTTTCGCGCACATAAGGCACACGCGTAGAACCGCCCACCATCACTACGGCTTCAACGGTATCCAGTTCAATGTCGGCATCACGCACGGCACGGCGACAGGCTTTCAGGCTGCGCGCGACCAGCGGTTCAATCAAATGTTCGAATTGTGTGCGGCTTAATTCGCCGCTCCATGCGCCATGTTGTACGCGGACGCTGCTTTCACGGCTCAGGGTTTCTTTGGCGGCGCAGGCGGTTTGTAGCAACTGGCGTTGCGTGCCGGGGTCGAGGTCTTGCGCGAGACCGGCTTGCTCGATAATCCATTGCGCGATGGCGTGGTCGAAATCATCGCCGCCGAGGGCGCTGTCGCCGCCGGTCGCCAACACTTCAAACACGCCGCGCGTGAGGCGCAATATGGAAATATCGAAGGTGCCGCCGCCCAAATCGTAAACGGCAATCACGCCTTCGGTGCCTTTGTCTAACCCGTAAGCAACAGCGGCAGCGGTCGGTTCATTCAACAAGCGCAGCACGTTGAGACCGGCCAAACGCGCCGCGTCTTTGGTGGCTTGGCGTTGTGCGTCGTCGAAATAGGCGGGAACGGTAATCACCGCGCCGACCAATTCACCGCCCAGCGTGGCCTCGGCGCGTAAACGCAAGACGCGCAGAATGTCCGCAGACACCTCGACCGGGCTTTTCGGGCCTTGCACGGTGTCGATGAACGGCATTTGTGAGTCGCCGCTGACGAAGCGATACGGTAACTGTTCGCCCAACTGACGCACGTCAGACAAGCCGCGCCCCATCAGGCGTTTCACCGAAATAATGCTGTTGAAGGGGTCGCTGACCGCCGCGCTCAAGACAGCGTGCCCTACCTCGACGCCTGCCGCTGTATAGCGCACCGCTGACGGCAGAATCACCCGACCTTGTTCGTCGGGGAGTGGCTCGGTGCGGGCGCTGCGAACGGCGGCCACAAGAGAATTGGTGGTGCCAAGGTCAATCCCTACCGCGAGGCGGCGTTGATGGGGTTGAGGGCTTTGTCCGGGTTCGGCAATTTGCAGTAGGGCCATGGTCTTTGCGGTATCTGGCGACCGCCCCGGCCACCGGGCAGGGGCAGCACGGGTTAATCGTCGAGGCGCTCTTCTAAGTCGCGGACTTCTCGGGCTAATTTGTCGAGGAATTGCAAACGACGCATCAGGCGTTCAGCCTGTATACGTTCTTCTGGATTCGCCCAACAGACAGAGAAATCGCGCTCTAAATTGGCCTGTGCGTTTTTCAGGCGCTTCTTAAACGAGGCAACACCCGCCACATCAGCGCTGTCCTGTAACTCTTCTAATTCTTCGCGCAGCATCATTTGCTGCATTAAAAATTCAGGGTCTTGGACAGTGGCTTCTAGCGGCAAGCTGTCACCGCGCAAACTTAATAAATAGTGTGCGCGGCGGCAGGGCGTTTTGAGGGTTTGATACGCATCGTTGAGCTGCGCGGCGCGTTCTAAGGCTTGGCGCTGCTCGCGGTCGCTGGCATCCGCGAAACGGTCGGGATGGGTTTCCCGTGCCAATTCGCGGTAGCGTTCTGCCAAGTGGCTTTGGTCGAGGTCGAACGTGGGCGCGAGGCCGAACAATGCAAAATGGCAAGTACTCACGGCGCGCCTCAGACGTTGAAGCTTTCGCCGCAGCCACACTCGCCGCGCACGTTCGGGTTATTGAATTTGAAGCCTTCATTCAGCCCTTCGCGGGTGAAATCCAGCTCGGTGCCGTCCAGATACGCCAAACTTTTAGGGTCAATGAACACTTTGACGCCAAAGTTTTCAAAGGCCAAATCTTCAGGCGCTACCTCGTCCACAAACTCCAGCACATAGGCCAGACCGGAACAGCCAGTAGTACGCACGCCAAGGCGGATGCCTTCACCTTTGCCCCGGCTGTCCAGAGAACGACGAACGTGCTGCGCGGCAGCTTCGGTCATGCTGATGGCCATGTGTGTGCTCCTTAGACCAAACCGTTTTTCTCTTTGTAATCGCGGATAGCCGCTTTGATGGCGTCTTCAGCGAGCACAGAGCAGTGGATTTTGACCGGCGGCAGTGCCAGTTCTTCAGCCAGTTGTGTGTTTTTGATAGAGGCCGCTTCGTCGAGGGTTTTGCCCTTCATCCACTCGGTTGCCAGCGAGCTGGACGCAATCGCCGAACCGCAGCCGTAGGTTTTGAATTTGGCGTCTTCGATGATGCCTTCTTCATTCACCTTGATTTGCAAACGCATGACGTCGCCGCACGCAGGCGCGCCAACCATGCCGGTGCCGACATGCGGGTCTTCTGCGTCCATTTTGCCGACGTTGCGTGGATTTTCGTAATGATCAATGACTTTTTCGCTGTATGCCATGACGGTATTCCTCGTTGGATTCGATACGGCGTCAGTGCGCCTGCCACTCGACCTTGGACAGGTCGATACCTTCTTTGAACATGTCCCACAGCGGCGATAA
>CAZBNX010000012.1:0-22427 GCA_964493255.1 uncultured Pseudomonas sp. | reverse complement strand
CCATCTTCTAATTCTTTTACGATGGTTTGATTAGCAATGAGTTTACGCCGCCGGAAAAAAACCGCGACGTCAGATGATACTTCCATGACGACTTCTTTGCGGTCATTACCGAACCAAATACCGTCGTCTTCAGCGAGGCGTTTTTCTACTTCAAGGCGTGGTTCAAAGCTGCTACTTAAAAGATAGGGTTTGCCCATTCGGGTGAGAGAAAAAGTTTTTATCATTTCACCGTTATGTGCAATAAGATACCAAATTCCTTTGTGATTCAGCAGTTTATATGGCTCTATTTGGGTGTATTCTTTAGATTCATTGTGCCGGGTATATGTGAAATTAAGATGGCGGCGTTGTGAAATAGCATTTTCTATAATGCGGAAGTCTTCTTGGCGATGGCTGATATCTTCGTAATGTTGACCACGAATTAACACCGCATTTTGCATACGCTGATCAAAGACTTCGCGCAGAAAGTCTTCTGATAATGTAGGGAATAATCCATTAATTCCGGCAAGACACGCGAAGTTCTTGACATCGCGAGTGCTTAGTTTTCCTAGAAAACTGCTGTCCATTTTGTAGCCGCCGTTTTCTACACGTTTCAAATTGATGTAGTTTAGTCTAGTATGTAAATCACGCTGAATGGTTCTTACATTAACTTTAAACTCTTCTGCTAAATCGTGCGGGTTTAACGTTTCACCGGCGTTTAGTTTACGAAGCATCTCTACGAGCCGGTAAACTAGAGTTTCATGTTTCTTTTCGGTCATATTAATCTCCAGTCTGAATGTGGGTGCTGAAGACTGTAATTGCATACGAATTATCAGCACCGGTATACCAAATAAACGTATTTGGCTTTCATGAGCGTGAGTGTAGGGAGTCGCTGCGACAGGTTGTGTCGTTTTTTTAAAGGGCCAAATTTTTTTCAACGGGCTAAATCGTGGTCAAAAGGAGTGCTATTTGACTCCGCATGGATAGCGATATTTTGCGTGAGGATTGGTAGGATTTCTGGTGTTCGTAAGGCGTGGAGGCAGTGCATCTGCCGTGGAGGAAAGCATGAAGCGTATGACAGTCGCCGGTATGTTGGCGGCAGCGTTGTTGACGTCGGGTTGCATGGTGGACGCTGGCGAGGGGTATGACAGTGGGCGTTATGACTCTGAACGTAATTACCCAAATTCCGGGAGCGACCGTGGTTATGGGTATGGCAATTCGAATGGTTATCCGCGCCAAGATTATTCCAACGACTGGGAGCGCCGTCGTCATGATGAACAAGAACGACTGCGCCGTGAAAAGTGGGAATTGCAGCGCCAAGCCGAAGAGCAGCAGCGTCGGATTGAACGTCAGCAACAGCAACTCCTTCAATTACAAAGACAAAATCGCGCGCAAGATTTAGAGCAAGAAGCGCGTGAGCGTGAAGAGCGTGAGCGTCTGCGTGAACGCCAGCAACGCGATTGGCAACAAATGAAGTTAGAACGCCAGCAATTAATGCAGCAAGAACGTATCGAACAGCGTCAGCGTGAGCTGGAAGTAAGGCGTGAGCGTCAACGTTTAGAGCGTGAGCAGCGTGCGGAAGAGTGGCGTCAGAAGCATCGCCCTCCGATGGATGAAGATAAAAAACAACAAGAACCGTCTAAAACGAAAGATTTCTCTAAGCCACACCATAATCCGCCCTTAAATGAAACCCACTGATAGGGGCATTATTTAGGATTTAAGGGGTGTTGGAATTAAAAAAAGGCGTGCCAAAAGATATAGGGGAGGAGAGGCGGCACGCCTCAAGGGGAATTTGTACGCAATTACCTATTACTGAAAAATGCTCCACGTCAACTGATAAAAAACAACAATCACACCGATGCACAATAACAGGGACAACACACAGCCAAGCGTTTCTAAGCGTTGGGCACGTTGTGGGTCAATGCGTGTGGCTTGTTGTTTCATCTGGGCGTTTCTCCTGTTCTGATGCGGACAGGCGACTCAACATTACCTAAAAATACGTTTCATGAATTGGGCGCTGCTGATTGTCCGCACACTTTGCGTTATGTGTCACAAAGTAATTGTTCTAAGGAAGTGCCAATCTTTTAACACATTTTTGTGAAGAGAAAACTTACAAAACCTTGCTATAGGCTTTCCTACGACGTTTGTCTAGTTTTTAGATGATTTGCAATTCGATGCTGAGTCGGTAGCCACGCCCTCGTTCGGCTCGAATAGGGTTTTGTTCGGGAAAATATTCGCGTAAACGGCTGCGTAAGCGCGAAATCATGACTTCGAGTTGCGCTTTACCGTAGGCGTCCTGTGTTTTGTGCAGTTTTTGTAATAGTTGGTTACTTTCTAAACTGCGTGCGGGGGCAAGAGCTAATGCGTAAAGAATGTCTACTTCTTGGTAGCGTAATTCTAAAACGCCAGAAGGTGTGCGTAGTAAATGTGCTTTAAGGTCTAAAAAATACGGTTCATCTTGAACCGGCTGAATAGTTTTGAGCGCAATGCGTCGAGCCAGCGCATCAATTGCCGCGCATAATTCTTCTATTGCGATAGGTTTGGCGAGGTAGATGTCAGCACCTTGACGGTATCCGGTCACTTTTTCGTCGAGGCTGTGATAAGCACTCAAAATAACGATGCCCATGTCAGGTTGAGCGTTGCGTAAGCGTGCCGCCAAGCTAAAACCATCTTCGCCGGGTAAATTTAAATCCAGTAAAGCAATATCGAAATGCGTATTGGCAGGTAATTCTGACAGTGCTTCGGCGCTTTCTACGCCTTGTACGTCGTAACCTTGCATACGCAAGGCTTCTAGCATGATTTCGCGCAGCGCAATATGGTCTTCGACAATTAAAATGCGAAACAGCTTATTAGCTATTGCATGGTTAATAAATTTGGTGTGATAGGTATCCATAATAAAAAACAAACCTCGGTGGATGTGGGTTGGTAATGAATTTCTACGTCCATTAAAGTACAAAGCTCTTTAACGATGTATAAACCAAGACCTGAGCCAGCTAATGATTTAGCTGCCGGTGCTCTATAATACTTATCAAATAAATAACGTGCATCTGGAAAGCCTGCAACTCCTACCGGATTGCAAAACTTCAAAGAAATACCATGACGATTATCACTTGTGAACGTCACGGTAGCATACAGTGAGACACATGCCTGTGCTGGCATGTATTTTATAGCGTTGTCGATTAGGTTTTTTAAAACAATACTGAGCAATAAAGAGTCGTTCTGCAAAAATACATCAAGGGCGATATTATTAATAACGCGCTGCGGTGATTTACTTTGTGTAATGACTTCATTTATTATATCTGGCAAGTAAATTTTTTGGATGTTTAATGGTACTTTTTGCTCATCAATGCTACTAACTAATCCGCAGCGTTCGACTAACTCGTTAATAGCGTGAATAGAGCTTTCGGCATGTTTTCGCATGGTATCCGATGCGTTAGACAGTCCCATATATAATTTTAAAACAGATAAGGGCGTTCTGAGCTCGTGCGTTAGCATAGCCAAAAAACGGCGCTGTTGCTCGCGCTCTCTAGCGGCTTGTTCAGCTTCAGCTTGTGTACGCGCAATTGCAATGCGAGAACGCTCTTGTGCTTTTTCTATAAGGCGAATGCGTTGAATGAGCATGACTTGCAACGCGCAGAATGTTCCTAGCAGCGCGGCTTGATAGCCATAAAGTAACCATGCCTGATAAGGCACTATGCCCGTTAATGTAAGTGTACTAAAGAAGTAACCATTTAGTGAAAGTATGTGTGCTAAAAATAATAAACTAACACCGGGGTGTTTTTTGTTATGCAGTTGCTTAATGCGTATTAAATTGGCAGATAAAGAAAAAACCACTAAAGTGAAGTTGATTCTTATTATTTCAGTGTACAGTTCAAAAAATATGAATGGAATGGCTAGGATAGAAGCGTAAATGGTTGATTTGTTTATTGTTTTGAACCAAATGGGTGCTGTCTCGTATTCTAGTGCGTGTTTATAAAAGTAAGTGCTGGCCGTGGTGAGTAATAAAGTAAAAATTGAGACGGCGTAATTTCCGATGATAGGGTTAAGTTGTGGCCAAATTAAGTTATGTGTTCCTGCGTTAAATACTAAAACGCATAAGGTGGCGCTGATATATATGAGGTAAGCAAGGTGTAGCTTGTATATGCGCCATAACCCACTCCACCAGTTGGCAAGTAAACTAGACAGTATTAATCCGTAAAATAAACCAATCCATAAGTGCTCAAGTTGAATTGCGATAAAAGCATCTTCTTGACTCCATGCGCGCAGAAATAAAATTGAACTGCTGCTTGTTTCCAATCGTAAATAAGCAGTATGTGGTTCTTGGTTTGTAAATTTTAATTTGTGCAAAAAAGCACGGTAACGATATTCTTTTTGCGTTGCAGGCAGCGTATCTCCTGCATGATACACATAGAATCCATTCGGCTGTGTTGTGTCTGGCCAATAAATATCTATTTTGTCTAAATAAGGGGGTTGTATTTCTAAGAAAAAAGATTCGTCTATGGAGTAATTATTATCTACCGGAGATAATATAAATTTAATCCAATGTACGTTGCGGGTGTAGCCGCGAGAAAATCCGTGAGGTAATGCGATGAAATCTTTTTCGCGCTCGGCGCTGGTAACAGAATGTATGCTTTCTGTACCATTAATATCGGTTAGAACGGATAGCGGAATTTCATGCCCAGATAAAATTTTCATTCCTGAATTTATTATCCACGCAATAATGGCTAACAGTAAAAAAGTAGCGAGAATTTTTTGCGTTTTTCTCGTTATAGGTAATGCAGAAAAGTGGTGTATATGAGCTTCATATTCCACTTTTTTTAAAGAAGGCATCGCAATAAACCAATTTTATGAAAAGAGGGGTTTCCCCCTCTTAGAATTAAGACCTGTTATATTCCAATATTCGATAATAGCTGCGTTATGGTACGCAAACTATTAGCGAGTGTTGGGTGGCTTAATTCAAAACGATCAATCGTGAGTTCGATATTGTCCAATAAGCTCGTTTCAGCACCGGGTGCAATTTCGTTATTCAGACGTGTTTGAATATCATTCATCACGCCGACGAGTGCAGCTTTATCGGCATCGTCTAACGGTGTACTGTTAGCCAGTTGTTGATGCAGATCGTGCAGATGCTGCTGAAGTTCGCGGGTAGGCATATTAGATGCTCCGTAGACCTAGGGCGGTAAAAGTATGTTTTTTGGTTGAATGCGACAGTTGCATCTTAACCAGATTATATGGGTGTGCGTAAAGCAATAAATGATTTGTGCCATGTATTTACCTGAATAGAGGACGAATGAGATGTCTACTGCACGTCGTTGGACTCGCTACGCGGCTGTAACACTGCTGGCAGGTGTAACATTATTACCAGTAACCGGAAATGCTAACGATGCAGACCCTTGGGAGGCATTTAACCGACCTGTTTTCTTATTTAATGATACGGTAGATGCTTGGCTTTTAAAGCCTTTGGCGATAGGTTATAAAGAAATTACGCCTCAGTTTATTGAGGATGGCGTGAGTAATATTTTCAATAATGTTGGTGATGTAGGTAACTTGGCCAATAATTTATTACAAGGTAAATTCCATAACGCGGGTGTTGACACTGCGCGTCTTATGATTAATACGACGGTAGGTGTTTTAGGTTTTTTTGATGTTGCTAGTTATTTAGATTTGCCCAGAAATGATGAAGATTTTGGCCAGACGTTAGGTGTTTGGGGTATGCAAAGTGGGCCTTATATTGTTTTACCTTTATTAGGGCCAAGTACACCGCGCGATGCTATTGGGCGTACAGTTGAGCGTTTTGCGACAGCGTATCCGTATATTGATCATGTGCCAACCAGAAATAGTACTTTTGCGCTCAATATAATGGAAGAACGTACCGCTTTATTGAACGCGGAAAAAATTATCGTTGGCGATAAATACAGCTTTATCCGGAATGCCTATTTACAAAATCGTGAGTTTCGTGTTCAAGACGGAAAGGTTCAGGATGATTTTTAAGCCGTTGCAGGTGGCTTGAACCTGCGCGCCGATGCGGGTAGTGTCGCATCTTGCCCGCGTCGTTACAGACGCCCCTCGGCTACCTCACGACACGTAACCTTTAGGTACTACATGCACACTATCAGCGCCAAGCTACTGGTCATTGATGATGACAAAGTTTTGCGGGATCGTTTGGCTGGTGGGCTTGAAGCCGCTGGCTTTGTTGTCTTTGCAGCCGCTGAAGCCAGCACCGGCTGGCAGTTATTTGAACATGAACAACCCAACTTAGTCATTTGTAGCTTGACATTACCCGATGCCAGTGGGCCGCAGCTTGTACAAAATATGGTGGACAGTGGTGATGATATTCCCGTTATTGTCATTACGAAAGCTGATAGTACAGATGGCGCTGTGGAAGCATTAAAAACGGGCGCTGTTGGTTATTTAATACGTCCGTTAGATGATTTAGCCTTAGTTGAAAATTCGGTAACGCGCGCATTAGATAGGGCGCGATTACGTTGTGAAAATAGACGTTACCGAGGTCGTCTTGAAGAAGCAAACCGGGAATTACAAGCCAGTCTTAATTTATTGCAAGAGGATTTAAATGCCGGTCGTCAGGTGCAGATGAAAATGCTACCTACCACGCCTTGGCAGATGGAAGAAATTTGTTTTGAACATAAAATAATTCCTTCTTTATACTTGTCCGGCGACTTTGTGGATTATGCTAAGATAGACAATCAGCGGATTGTTTTTTATTTGGCCGATGTTTCTGGTCATGGTGCTTCTTCTGCGTTTGTGACGGTCTTGCTTAAATTTATGGTTACGCGCTTGTTATATAAAATGCGTAATAAAAATGAACTGTCAGAGCTATGTCCTTCGCGTGTACTGAGCTACCTTAATAGCGGATTATTAAATTGCCAACTAGGTAAGCACGTTACCATGGTCTTTGGTTTAATTGACGTTCAACAAAATAATCTTACTTATAGTGTAGGTGGGCACTTACCCTTGCCTGTATTATTATCGAATGGGGAGGCTATTTTCTTAAAAGGAAAAGGGTTTCCTGTGGGCTTATTTGAAGAGGCAACCTATCAAGATATATCACTTCCACTTCCAAACACTTTTAGTCTGGTGCTTTGTTCGGATGGTATTTTTGATTTGTTGCCCGGTGATACCCTGAAAGCGCGCGAAGCGGCATTACCGGAACAGGTGTATGCAGCCGGTGGCCGATTGATTGGTTTGCGACAGGTATTTGGTTTGGACACAATTGTGGATATGCCAGATGATATTGCGCTGCTGGTACTGAGCAGGAATCTTTCATGAGTACAGGAAAAATCCAGTTTGCTGGGCACGATGGTGTTTTTGCCCTAAAATTTATTGGTGAAGTACGCCTAACCTTGTGTTCGGTTCTGGATGAAGTTATTGAAGGTATTTTTTCTGCACCTGAATTTACTTCTATTATCATCGACTTAACCGAAGCGACTAATATCGACAGTACGACACTTGGCTTATTAGCTAAATTGTCTATTTTGTCGCGGAGACGCAATGGATTATTGCCGACGCTGTTAAGCACGAACCCAGACATTTCTCGGTTATTAGAGTCAATGGGGTTTGAATTAGTCTTTAATATGGTCAGTAGTCCAGTGCCTTGTCCTGATTGTTTGCGTGATTTACCGGCACAAAATGCGTCTGAAGAACAAGTAAAAAGCCACGTTTTAGAAGCACACCGCATTTTGATGGATTTAAATGAAAATAATCGTGCCGCTTTTCGAGATTTGGTATCAGCGTTAGAAAAGCATTAATTTTGTTTTTATAAAAAGCCGCATTTATTGCGGCTTTTTTGTATTTTTTACTACTGGCTTGTAAATAAAGCCTCAAGTTTTTCTTGGTCACGCGCAAACTGCCGGATACCTTCTGCTAATTTTTCTGTAGCCATTGCATCCTCATTCATTTGCCAGCGAAAGCGCGTTTCGTCGAGAATATCTCGCTGCGGATGAATGGCACAAGGTTGCAAATTACGGGGTAAATATCCTTCGCTATTAGCCAGTTGTTGTAATAAATCAGGGCTGATAGTTAAACGGTCACAACCCGCTAAAGCCTCAATTTGTCCAATGTTACGAAAACTGGCACCCATGACCACGGTTTTATAATCGTTTTCTTTATAGTAATTAAATATCCGAATTACAGATTGTACACCCGGATCTTCTGTACCGTGATAATCACGGCCTTCTGTTTTACGGTACCAATCGTAAATGCGCCCTACAAAAGGCGAAATTAAAAAAACGCCTGCATCTGCACAGGCTTTGGCTTGTGCCAGATTAAATAATAACGTCAGATTGGTTTGTATTCCTTGGCGTTCTAATGTGTTTGCAGCGCAAATGCCTTCCCACGTGGCGGCGATTTTAATAAGTACCCGCTCTGATGCCACGCCCGCAGCATTATAAAGTTCTATTAAATGCAGTGCCTGCTTTACAGTGGCAGCGCTATCAAAAGATAAGCGTGAATCCACTTCAGTTGAAATACGACCCGGAATTAGAGAAAGAATCTCGCAACCGACAGCCACCGCAAAATGATTACAAGCGAGACTCGGATTATTATTAGCGATATGTCGTGCAGTTTTCAGCGTTTCAGCGTAGCGTGGTAACGCCGCTGCTTTTAATAACAAAGAAGGGTTTGTAGTAGCATCTATGGGCTTAATGTGAGCTATTGCGTCAACGTCACCGGTATCAGCGACAACCGTTGTGTAGCGCCGAAGTTGTTCTAATTTGGAACTCATGGCCGTATGGCTCTCCTTAAAAGCGTGCGCGTTGAATTATGATGGTTGTTTATTTAGTGCGCGCCGAGCAGTTCTATTGCTTGGTCAAATATGCCAAGAGGGTTATTGGTTTTATGAACATCCACAGATAAAATTTGCCGAAACCGGCGCGCGCCGGGAAAACCTTGCGCCAAGCCTAGAATATGTCGGGTTATATGATGTAAAGCGCCACCCTTTGCTAAATGCGTGATTACAAAAGGCCGTAATTGCTGCATAATTTCATGGCGTGTTGGTTTAGTGTAATCATCACCAAACAAAATACGGTCAACGTCAGCTAATAAATAGGGATTATGGTAAGCCTCGCGTCCCAGCATAACACCGTCAAATGTAGCTAAATGTTGTTGGCATTCTTCGATGGTTTTAATGCCACCATTTAGAATAATTTCTATGTGCGAAAAATCGTTTTTTAGTTGCGCCACAGTATCATAACGCAGTGGTGGAATTTCGCGGTTTTCCTTTGGCGATAAACCTTCTAAAATCGCAATTCGTGCATGTACCGTAAAGCTATTACAACCGGCATTATTAATCTTGCCAACGAAATCACATAATTCGGCATAACTATCGCGCCCGTTAATACCGATGCGATGTTTAACGGTGATGGGAATAGAAACTGCGTCTTGCATTGCTTTTATGCAATCAGCTACTAGCTCTGGATGCGCCATTAAGCACGCACCAATCATATTATTTTGCACGCGGTCACTGGGGCAACCGACATTTAAATTAACTTCATTATAGCCAGCCGCCTCGGCTAATTTGGCACATGCCGCTAAATCCGTCGGAACACTCCCCCCTAATTGCAACGCTACCGGGTATTCACTCGCGTCGTGCGCTAAAAAACGCTGTTTATCGCCATGTAGCAGCGCGCCCGTTGTCACCATTTCCGTATACAACAACGCGCGTCGTGACAATAAACGTGCAAAAACACGAAACTCTGAAGTTGTCCAATCCATCATGGGCGCAATGGAAAACCGACGACAAGGATTGTGCGAGGCATGTGCAGTAGTAGGGCTAGATATGGCGGTCATTTTTGATTATCTGGTTAAGTATGGACTGTGTGGTATTTGCATAATAATTCATTGCGACATCATGCAGTATTTAGGAAATACCGTACAGCGTGAAGCATTGTGTGAGTTGTTGGCTTTAATGTGTTCGGACGTAATGTAATGCTTAGTATTTTTTTGTATGAATTTAGCGGGTATGTTGATGCTGCAAGATGCCTTTTTATTTATTATAGGCATCATTGCATGATGCCTCTTTTATATGGTTATGGCTTGAGAGCTATCCAAATAAACCCAGTGATAATACCGGCTAACGCAATGAGCCAACCAATGCGATAACCTTGGTTCTTAATTGCACGGCGCGCGGGGTCAATAGGTTTTTTAGGGCGCATAACGTAACTCATAACGATAAAGGGAATAAAAAGGAGGGATATTATTTCTTACACTTAACTAAGGGGTCAGCTTCAGGGCCTGCAAACAGTTGATTATTTTGCAACACTAAAGAAAAGGTACTTTCCCACATTTCTTCCGAGCTACCACAGTTAAATGTACCTTGCATTGATGTGGCAGTTATTTGGCCAATAGATTGCAATTCGCAACTAGATTCGTAGCGAGAGACTTCTTTTGCGGTAATAACAACACCCATATCCGACTGAGCATCGCCGTTTTTTAATACGTTATTGCAGGTTTCTTGCGAAGGTTCCCAATGGCCAAGAAACATTTTAGGGATAGAAGCGTTTTTAGCAGCACTGGCAAAAAGTGGCGCACACAGCAGCACAATGCCCAAAATAACCTGTTTTTTCATAATACATGTAATCCTACGTCCTGGTTGTGATTGTAGTGGGTGATTACGGTACATATAATCACCCGATAAACCCGCATTTGTAAAGATGCAAAAAAGCGATTAATCCCAGCTTAAAGCGCCGCCTGTTTGATACTCAAGAACGCGGGTCTCGAAGAAGTTTTTCTCTTTCTTCAAATCCATAATTTCGCTCATCCACGGGAACGGATTATTAGCACCAGTATATTGCTCGGGTAATCCAATTTGTGTTAAACGACGGTTTGCGATGAATTTGAGATACTCTTCCATCATTGCGGCGTTCATACCTAATACGCCCTGTGGCATGGTATCGCGCGCATATTCGATTTCTAATTGAGTGCCTTGTAAAATCATTTGCGTAGCTTCATCTTTCATTTCGGCATCCCACAAATGTGGGTTTTCGATTTTGATTTGGTTAATCATGTCGATGCCGAAATTTAAGTGCATGGATTCATCACGCAAAATATATTGAAACTGCTCGGCGGTACCCGTCATTTTATTGCGACGACCCATCGAAAGGATTTGTGTAAAGCCGCAATAAAAGAAAATACCTTCCAATACGCAATAGTAGGCAATTAAATTACGCAAAAATTGCTTATCTGTTTCAACGGTACCCGTTTTAAAAGTAGGGTCAGAAATAGAACGTGTGTATTTAAGACCCCATGACGCTTTTTTAGCCACGCTGGGAATCTCATGATACATATTAAAAATTTCGCCTTCGTCCATACGCAGGGATTCAATACAATACTGATAAGCATGTGTGTGAATCGCTTCTTCGAACGATTGGCGTAAAATATACTGGCGGCATTCTGGATTAGTAATCAAACGATAGACAGCTAATACCAGATTATTTGCTACTAATGAGTCAGCGGTTGAAAAAAAGCCCAATGAGCGTTTAACAATACGGCGCTCATCTTCGGATAATGCGTCGGGATCGTTGCTGTTTTTATGCCAAAGTGCAATGTCCGCCGTCATGTTAATTTCTTGTGGCATCCAATGGTTAGCGCAACCATCAAGATATTTTTGCCACGCCCAATCGTATTTCAGCGGTACCAATTGGTTTAGGTCTGCGCGGGCGTTAATCATGCGTTTTTCGTCAACGCGGACGCGGGCGCTTTCACCTTCCAGCTCGTTCAGACCTTCTTGAATATCTAGCTCGTTGAGGGCGGCTTTAGCGCGCGCAATGGCGTCGGAATCGTTCGCATCAACGGCACGCGCATTGTGAGCGGCAGCATCACCAACGCTATCAAGGCGGTCACTGACAGCCGGTGTAGCCGTTTTGGGTGGCGTAGGCGCGGCGGTGGTTGCGTCGTCGGTATCGGATTCGTCCCAGCTCAACATGGTCAGTGTCTCGTTTGATATGTAAGAAGTTTTTCGGATTTTTACGAAGAAAGCGGCCTGCTCAATACAGGCCGCTACGCCTTTTATTGGCAGGCTTCGCAATCAGGATTGTCGATAGAGCACGCCTTAGGCACCGGAGCCGGTTGGGGCGCGGCGGTGCTGGCCTCGTTAATATCTGAAGACACCGCATTCAGCTTGCCGGTATTGATGGTGGATTTTTCGGTACTGGTGGCCGCCAATGCACGGAGGTAATAGGTGGTTTTCAAGCCGAGATACCATCCCATCCGGTACGTTAAATCGAGTTTTTTCCCGTTTGCGCCCGCGATGTACAGGTTTAGTGACTGCGCTTGGTCAATCCACTTTTGCCGACGGCTGGCCGCTTCAACAATCCACTTTGGTTCTACTTCAAAGGCAGTGGCGTACAGTGTTTTAAGGTCAGCGGGGATGCGTTCGATATGTTGTACCGAACCATCATAATATTTAAGGTCATTCACCATGACCTCATCCCATAAATGGCGTGCTTTTAAATCACGCACCAAATAGGGGTTAATGACCGTAAATTCACCTGATAAGTTTGATTTAACGTACAGGTTTTGATAGGTCGGCTCAATGGATTGAGAAACACCCGTGATATTAGCAATCGTGGCCGTCGGTGCAATTGCCATAATATTGGAATTACGCACGCCGCGCTTAACGCGCTCACGCACTGTCGCCCAATCTAAGGTGCTAGAACGGTCAACTTTAATATATTTTGCGCCGCGTGCTTCAATCAATAATTCGAGTGAATCCAGTGGCAAAATACCACGGCTCCACAATGAACCGTCGAAGGTAGAATAACTACCGCGCTCGTCAGCTAAATCGCAAGAGGCTTGAATGGCATAATAACTAATGGCTTCCATTGACGTATCAGCAAACGTCACTGCTGCTTCAGAGCTGTATGGAATGTGTTGTAAGTACAACGCATCTTGGAAGCCCATAATGCCTAAACCGACAGGGCGATGTTTGAAGTTAGAATTTTTAGCTTGTGGCACGCTGTAATAATTAATGTCGATGACGTTATCGAGCATTCGCACCGCTGTTTTTACGGTACGCGCCAGCTTTTCAATATCTAAACGGCCATTGACGATATGTTTAGGCAAGTTAATAGAGCCTAAATTACAGACGGCGATTTCATCGGCGTTAGTATTCAGCGTAATTTCAGTACACAGGTTAGAGCTGTGAACCACGCCAACGTGCTGCTGTGGGCTACGCAGGTTGCACGGGTCTTTGAAGGTTAGCCACGGGTGGCCGGTTTCAAACAACATGGTCAGCATTTTGCGCCACAGGTCTTTTGCCTGAATCACTTTATGCTGTTTGATTTTGCCGTACTCGGCCATGGCTTCGTAGTATTCGTAACGCTCTTCAAAGGCTTTGCCGGTTAAATCGTGCAAATCAGGTACATCAGACGGGGAGAATAGGGTCCAACTTCCTTCGTCAAAGACGCGCTTCATGAACAGGTCAGGAATCCAGTTGGCGGTGTTCATGTCGTGCGTGCGGCGACGGTCATCGCCGGTGTTCTTACGCAGCTCCAAAAACTCTTCAATATCAAGGTGCCACGTTTCCAGATAGGCACAAACTGCGCCCTTGCGCTTACCGCCGTTGTGCGCGAGGCCGCTGGTCGTCATGTACGACTCATCGCCTTCTACTTTCAAATCAAAGACAAACGGCACGGTGGTGATGTCGTTGATTTGAACAACACGCGACCACACACAGCCTTGATGCAGCAACCAATTACGCTTCGTCAGGGGCTGGCACTGGAGGCGTTCGGCCAGTTCCGGCACCGCTGGAATGCGTACATCCCACGCTTTGCAAACGCCATTAAAAGCAATCTGGCTGCCATCGGAACGGGTGCCGGTGTGCGCTTGTGTACGCTCGCGGTATTGGCCAGCAGTCGGTACGCCAAGGCGCAGCAGTTGATAGCGCAAGCCTTCAACCAACATGCGAGAAGTATTGGTGAAGCTGATTTCTTTGCCGCGAGACACGCAGCCGTCTGTTTCCAGCAAGCCGTGGATGAGTGCCAGCGTTTGCGCTTTCGGCAAATGGCTCAGACGGCGCGCGATGCGTTTATGGCCGTGGGCGTCATACAAATCATCGTAAGTGAACGGCAGCGTGGCAGCACCCGCGCCGGTAATGCGGCCCGTTGTGGCATCGCGCAGCGCACCGCGTCCTGATGCCCAGTGCAGTTGTGTATAGGTTTCGCCGCGCTGGGTTTGCCAGCAATAAATACCGCGTGCATTTAAATAGTGGCGTACAAACTCAAGGTGAGTATCCGCTTGTGGATTACCGGAAACGCCCCACTGCATACCGTCCTTAGACAGATGCCCGTCGCCTAACAGGATGCCGTACAGGCGCGCATCGTCTTCATCGAACCCAGCAACCGCGATGGTTTCTTGCGGAATGACTTGCGCCATGTAATCGCCGCGCTTCAACTCACGCGCATCGACCCAGCGCGCTTTGTGCTGACCGCGTGCAATTTGCTTGAGCGTGCGCTCGTGGCTTTGCCCGACGGGAATATCACACAGTGCATAAAAAGGGTGGCCAGCGGTGACGGCCAGCGGCTCCAGCGAATGCTTAACTTTTATGCCAAGCATCGCATCTGTTTGATTGTAAACGAACTTTTGGGTGACTTCGCGGTATTGGCCGCTAATGCCCAGCACCAAATCACCCTGACGGACATCACGAATCGCTTGCGGGCCGTTGGCGGTATGAATCAGGGTTTCGGGGGCAAAACACTGATTCACCGCGACCGCTGTATCGTTGACCACTTTCAGAAAGGGCACGACACCTTGGCTCTTGCCGTTGGTGCCTTTGATATACGAACCCAGTGCGCGCACGGGCGTCCAGTCGTTGCCCAAACCACCGGCAAATTTAGACAGCAGCGCGTTATCCCGAATAGCGTCGTAAATGCCGCCCAAATCATCGGGAACCGTGGTCAGGTAGCAGGAAGACAGTTGCGGGCGCAGCGTACCCGCGTTGAACAGCGTCGGCGTAGACGCCATGTAATCAAACGAAGACAGCAGGTTATAGAACTCAATAGCGCGTTCTTCTTTGTGCTGTTCTTCAATCGCCAAGCCCATCGCCACGCGCATGAAAAACACTTGTGGCAGCTCAAAGCGCACTTCGTCTTTGTGCAAGAAATAGCGGTCGTAGAGGGTTTGCAGACCTAAATAGGTGAATTGCTGGTCGCGTTCATGGACGATGGCGGCACCCAAACGCGCTATATCGAAAGTCGCTAGGCGTGGGTCAAGTAATTCAAATTCAATGCCTTTTTCAACATATAGCGGCAGCACTTTGGCATACAAGTCAGCCATTTCGTGATGCGTAGCCCGTTCAGCCAACCCGAGAAAACCCAAGGCTTCTGCGCGCAGCGTGTCCATTAACAGACGTGCGGTGACGTAAGAATAATTAGGCTCGCGCTCAACCAAGGTGCGTGCGGTCATCACGAGTGCCGTGTTGACATCCTTTTCTGATACGCCGTCGTAAAGGTTTTTCAGCGTTTCACTTTGAATCAGTTCAGCGTCAACTTCGGCTAAACCTTCGCAGGCTTCATGGGTGATGGTGTTTAAACGCCCTAAATCTAACGCGGTTTTTTCACCATTGGCCAACGTAACGCGAATGCTGGGGTGAGTATGCGTGGCCGCTTCTACGGCGGCAGCGGCACGGCGCGCTTGGGCATGTTGTTCGCGGTACAGCACATAGTGGCGCGCCACTTTTTGCTCACCGGCACGCATCAAAGCTAATTCAACTTGGTCTTGGATGTCTTCGATATGCACGGTGCCGCCAGAAGGCATACGGCGCTTAAACGCCGCCACGATTTGGCTGGCCAATTCTTCCACGCGGTCATGGATGCGGGAGGAGCCTGCCGCTTGGCTGCCCTCGACCGCGAGAAACGCTTTGGTCATGGCTGCCTTGATTTTGCTGGCGTCAAACGAAACCACATCGCCTGTGCGCTTGATAACGCGCAGTTGACCGGGGGCAGAAATGGCCAACTCATCGGCGGCGGTGGAGGTCTCGTGGACTGTATCGGTGTGCATCGGGTTCTCCAAAATCGTTGGAATTTGGGACAAGCATTCAGGAAAGCGCAAGGAGTGCGCGATTATCGAAAGAGCAGCCGCAACATTGCGCGGAGAAGATAGGCAAACCACAACATATAGTGTTTGTCTACTAAGAGTTTTTCTGGTTTTGACCCTCGAAATATGTTACTCGCCATAACGGTGCGGTCTGTTGCAAAGGATGCGCCATTTTTATGCCAAGTAAAAAACGATGGTTTTTCCCCAGAAATTAGAGGTGTTTTAGTCGTTTTTTGTGCGTTCTTTCACAGAAAATCTCATTTTTTCTTAAAACCGAACAGTATCTCGAAGGGTTTTAAGCAGCGATGGCCAGCCGATTGAATGTCTGTTCATGGTGTTTTTGGCGTGCTCGCTCGTTTTACCCTAGGGCTATGGGGCGCGGACACTACCACAACATATTGTGTCTGGGGAGACTAGGAAAAACGCCATTTTTGTGCCTGCCAATCAGGGTTTGGCAACGGCAATGAGGGTGAATAAGTAGCCATTCCAGTCGGTAAAGAAGCCTTCAAAACATTGCCCAAGCGTGGCAGTTGGCGCGAGTTCTTCGCGTAGTTGCAGACAAAAGCGCCCTGTTTCCTGCCAATTCACGACCGCTGCCGCCGAAAAATAGAAACGCCGTTGCACGGTGGGATAGAGCGCCTTAAACAAACTTTCTTTCGCCGAAAAACACAGTGTGAGGTAACGCGCAGCGGCTTCGGGTGACAGGCGAGACGCCTGCGCGCGCTCCTCTTCGACCCATACATTTTTGGCAACACGCGCCGCGCGTTCGGTGCTTATCCAGCGTTCAATGTCTAAACCCAGTGCGTGCCAGCGTGCGTTAGAACCCACCACAGCGGCAGCCATGCCATGACTGTGCGAAATGCTGCCGCACCATCCGGCGGGCCATTGCGGGGCGGCGTCGGCGGCGCGTTCGGGGTAAAGGTGCTGGCCAGAAAGTTGCTGCAAGGCGCTCGCTGCACAACAACGCCCCGCCAGAAATTCTCGTTTGCGCTTGTCGTTCGCCGTTTTTAAGGTGTCGGGAAGTGGGATGCCGAGGCGCAAAAAATCAGCATCGGCATCTTCATCGTGCGTGAAATCGGCGCGATAAAGCGCCATTTCCGGCAAAACATCAGCAAAAGGCCAGAAGGCAAGTGGTGTCATAGGAAGGGCGTGAGGGCGTTTGTTGCGGGGCGGGGAGTATGCCGCAGTTTTCGCGCATTCGTGCGGCTCGTTACACTGATGACCCCGCTAATGCCTGCGATGTTTGCTCATGTCTGCTGATAATCCTTGTATGACTTGTGGCGCGTGTTGCGCTCATTTTCGTGTGTCTTTTTATTGGGCTGAATGCCAATCAGCAGGCGGCTGCGTGCCGGATGCTGTGGTTGAGCAAATCAGTCCGCACCTTGTGGCGCTGCGTGGCACCACGCAAAAACCGGTACGCTGTATTAACTTGCGGGGTGAGGTGGGCCATTCGGTGAGCTGTAGCTGTTACGACCAACGTCCTTCACCCTGTCGTGAGTTTGAATGCTCTTGGGCGCACGGTCGGCGGTACGCTCAATGTGATGCCGCGCGTGCTGCGTACGGTTTGCCGCCGTTGCCTGCGCCCATGTCTTCCGTTTAATTGCGCTCAAAGGAGCCTTTTTCATGCAAGCCCTTGAACTTTTGTGTAACCGCACCTCGGTGGCGTTGTTGGCGGAGCCTGCGCCCACACCCGAACAGCGTGAGCAGTTGTTTCGTGCCGCACTGCGCGCCCCAGACCACGGCCAATTGCGCCCGTGGCGCTTTTTGACCATTGAGGGTGATGCGCGCGCGCAGTTGGGTGAAATTTTTGTGCGCGTCCAGCAACAAGAAAATCCCAACGCGCACCCGGATGCGTTCAATAAAGCGCGTCAGATGCCGCTGCGTGCGCCGCTGTTGGTGGTGGTCATTGCACGCCTGACCGCCGCGCATAAAGTGCCCGAATCCGAGCAATTGTTAGCGGCTGGTTGCGCCGCGCATGGCATTTTGTTGGCGGCACACGCGCAGGGGCTGGGTGCGATTTGGCGCACGGGAGAGCTGTCGCATTCGGCAGCCGTGCGGCAAGCATTAGGTTTAGCGGCGTCTGAGCGGATTGTTGGTTTTATTTATATGGGAACGCCGCAAACGGCACCGCACGCCATTAACCCATTGAAAATAGAAGATTTTGTGGAGGCATGGTCAGGGGTTTAAGGGAAGTTCCAAGCACGCCAATAAGCCCCCTTCGGGGTGATTGCTTAATTGAAGTTGCCCGCCATGCCGTTGTGCGGCGCGGCGGGCAATCGCTAAACCCAAGCCATAGCCGTCATTACTTTCCTGACCGGGTGCGCGAAAAAACGGCTCACCCAAGCGCGCCAAGTGTTCTTCCGCCACGCCGGGGCCGTGGTCACGAATGTTCACGCGCACGCCGTGCTCTGTAACGCTGGCGCTTATTTCAAGTGGTTGTTCCGCTGGATTAAAGCGCGCTGCATTTCTAATTAAATTATCCAGTGCGCGCTCTATTAAATCAGGCCAACCTTGAAAGGTGGGCAAGGTGTCAGTGTAATTAAGCTGGACATTATCGACTAATAAGCGCGCATCTTCTGCGAGTGCGGGTAAGAGTAAATTCAAATCAATTATATGCGGCTGGCTGCTTTCGCTGTCCATGCGCGCCAGCGTTAAAATCTCACTAATTAAACTTTCGAGTCGGTCACATTCGCGCGTTAAACGCGGCCATAATTGTGTGCGTGCTTCGGGCGTGGCGCGTTCGGCTAGGGCCAAGGCAATGCGTAAACGCGCCAAAGGAGAGCGTAATTCATGCGAAACATCGCGTAAAAGTTGGCGCTGACTACAAATTAAATCCTGTAAACGTGCGCCCATTCGATTGAAATCATGCGCTAACGTGCCAAATTCATCGCGGCGCGTGGCTAATTTAGCCAAGCTATGTTGGTGATAACTGGTTTGCCCTAAATCATGTACGGCACTGCGTAACCGATTGAGCGGTCGGGTGATGGACAGTGTTAATAACGCGCTAAATAACGTCAAAACAACCAGCGCAATAATTAATGCACTTACCGGCCAGAATAGGCTTTGACGTTGCCATTCGGATAATTCGTTATGTGGAATACGATAAATAAAAAGGTAGGTTTTGCCGCTGCGCGGGCTTTGATATTCCTCGCTAATTCTGCGCCATGGCAAGTAGCGTGCATGGGCCTCGCGGTTTTCTGCACGCGGCGGAGTAGTTCCCGGAATGAGGCGCTCTCCCGCATCATCAAATACTTGCGTTTGTACATGCGCTTTTTGGTTGCGTCTTTCTAATAAAAGTTGTGCTGCTAATGGGCCGCGTTGTTCATAAAGACGTGTCCAGTCGGCGGCTAAATTCTGAATGTTAGGATAATTGGCTAAAATCCATTCATCCTGTTTAAACATATGACCTAATAATAAAGACAATCCAGCGACGGCAGCTGTAGCCAGCCAAAACGTAGCGAATATGCGCCAAAAAAATGATTGCATCTTTATTTGCTCGGTCAATATGTAAAACGGCGGGCCTCTTATTAAGGCACCGCCGTTTTATTTGTAAAGGGTGTAGCGCAAATTAATTGGCTTTTTTAGCATCGCGTGCCGCTTTCCAGGCTTCGAATTCAGCCCGTTCAGCTTGTTTTTGCTCGTGTTCTTTTAACAAGACGTCGTAGCGTTTTTGCTGTTCGCTACTGAGCGTTTCGCGCAGTGCTTTATTTTGCTGGTCTTTAGCGGCTTGCAGTTCTTTTTCCATTGCGGCCTTTTCAGCAGCAGGCAGTTTGCTCAAATAACGCTGCGTAATTTCGTGGTGTTTTTCCATTTGTGTACGCTGTGCTGCGTGCATTTTTTGGCGTTGTTCTTTGGTCAAGGCTAATTCTTTGGCCATTTTGGCATGATTAACGCCGTGCATCATGGCGCACTGTTGACCGTGCCCGCGCATACCATTCATGTGTTCGCCATTGGGTGCGGCAAATGCCACGGTGGGCAGCGCAGTAGCCAGCACTAAAGCCATTAACGTGTTACGCATGGTGCAACTCCTCATTGTAGAAACAGGACCGGTAGCTGAATAAAGTGGCCTCCGGTATGGCGCTCAGTCTACGCGGCTACTGTGCAATGCGCGGTCAGGGGAAAGTAAAGGTCGAGTAAAGCTGTTTTTTTACGCAACGTAATAATAACCCCGCCCCCGATTGGCCATGATGCGCGCGCGTCCGTCGGGGTGGGGGCCGAGTTTGCGCCGTAAGTTACTGACGTGCATATCAAGGCTGCGGTCGTAGAGGGTGAGCGGGCGGCCTAGCGCGGCCTGCGCTAACGCTTGGCGGTCGATGGGTTCGCCTTGGTGTGTGAGTAACGCTTCTAAAATGCGGCCTTCGGAAAGCGTGAGGGTAATTTCTTGTTCGTTGAGTAACGCCACGCCGCGCGCAGGGCTGTAGCTCAAATCGCCCACTTCCAAACGGCTATTTAAGGCAACCGGCTGGCCGCTTGGGAGACGCCGCAAAATAGCGCGTAGGCGGGCAGTCAGTTCGCGTGGATCGCAGGGCTTGGCGAGGTAGTCATCTGCGCCCAACTCTAGCCCTAAAATACGGTCGAGGGGTTCACCGCGTGCCGATAACATCAGCACAGGTAATTCAGGATACTGCGCGCGCAGTTGACGCAACAGGTCTAACCCGCTGCCGTCGGGCAGCATCACATCCAACACCACGGCGTCGGGACGACGCTCGGCCAAATGAGAACGAGCCGCTGCTCCATCGTGGCACGCGCGGACAGAAAAACCGTCACTGTGCAGCCAATCGGCTAACAGCGCTGTGAGTTCACGGTCGTCATCAATGAGTAGCAACTCGTTCATAACATCTCCTTTAAGGC
This sequence comes from uncultured Pseudomonas sp., assembly GCA_964493255.1. Taxonomy (GTDB): domain Bacteria; phylum Pseudomonadota; class Gammaproteobacteria; order Pseudomonadales; family Pseudomonadaceae; genus Geopseudomonas. Next base: position 1,553 of record CAZBNX010000012.1, on the reverse strand, counting down.
AGCACTTGGCGGAAAGGACGCACCTCAACCTGAGCATAAACCCCCGCCTGCTTGTAAGGGTCGGCGTCTGCCCATGTTTGTGCAGCGTCCAGCGAATCAAACTCTGCAACAATCAAGCTGCCGATAAAACCCGCTGCGCCCGGGTCGGGGCTGTCAATCGCGGGATTAGGGCCCGCCAACACTAAACGACCGGCGTCGCGCAAGGCATACAGGCGTTCCAAGTGAGCGGGGCGTGTGGCGAGGCGCGTTTCCAGCGAGTTGGGGGCATCAGTAGCAATAATGGCGTACAACATTTTTGAGAGGCTTCTCTGTGAAAAGTAAGAAAGGAGAATCGACGGCCACACAGGTTGTCTGCGGCGGCGCATAATACAAAGCCCCCACGATGGAACTAAACCCCATGCTTGCCGACCTTCATTGCCACAGTACCGCCTCCGATGGTGCCTTGACACCCCACGAGCTGGTGGCGCGCGCCCATGAGCAGGGCGTTGACTGTTTGGCGCTCACCGACCACGACACACTGGCCGGTTTGGCGGAGGCGCGCGCAACGGCAGAAACGTTGGGCATTCAGTTTATTGATGGGGTGGAAATATCCTGTTTATGGCAAGGCGCGACGATTCACGTTTTAGGCTATGCCTTTGAGCGCGATGCCCCGGACTTGCACGCGGCACTGACGCAATTACATGCCGGACGTTGGGCGCGTGCGGAAGAAATAGGCCGCCGATTAGCCGCTAAAGGTTTGCCGGGGTGTTTTGAAGGTGCGTGTCAGGTGCAGGCGGCGCGGGGTGATGCGCGTAATCCGCCATCACGTCCGCATTTTGCAGAATTTATGGTGCAAGCCGGTTACGTCCGTGACCATCAGCAAGCGTTTCAGCGTTGGTTAGGAGCCGGAAAATTAGGCGATATTCGCCACCATTGGCCGACATTCGCCGAATGTATGCACACCTTACACGCGGCGGGTGCGTGGATTAGCTTGGCGCATTTGTGTCACTACACCACCTTTAGTCGAGGGCGAAAACGGCAACTGGTTCGGGATTTTGCAACCGCTGGCGGTCATGCGTTGGAAGTGTCCAACGGCCCTCAAGATGACGTGCAGGTGGGGGCGCTGGCGACCTTAGCGCGTGAATTTCAGTTGCTGGCCAGCGCAGGCAGTGATTTTCATGGCCCGCGTCCGTGGTCAGAGGTGGGGCGTTATCGGGCGTTGCCAGCGGATTTATCATCCTTAGAACAGGTGCTGCGGAGCGGCATACGTCCGCCGTTGCCGCCCACGTTGGAGGCCGTATGAGCCACTTTTTTCAAATTCACGCTGAAAATCCGCAAGCGCGTTTGGTGCGGCAAGCGGTTGAAATTATTCGCGCCGGTGGCGTGGTGATTTACCCAACCGATTCCTCGTATGCGCTGGGCTGTCAGTTGGGCGATAAAGCCGCGTTAGAGCGCATTCGTCTCCTGCGGCGTTTAGACGATAAGCACAATTTCACGTTAATTTGCCGCGATTTGTCGCAATTAGGCGAATATGCGCGTGTCGATACGCGCACGTTTCGCTTGCTTAAAGCGCA
>CAZBNX010000011.1:15692-24595 GCA_964493255.1 uncultured Pseudomonas sp. | reverse complement strand
CGTACTCAGGTTGGCATAAGCAATTTGCTCGGGCGTTAAGTTCGTATGAATCGTGGATGCTTGTGCCGCACTTAAACTGGATAATGCGGCAGTGCTAATAGATTGCACTTGCCCCGCATCTAAACCACCTAATTGACCGTTGCTTAACGAAGCAAGCTGAGTACCTGCTAACGCCGCGATTTGATCCTTTGACAAATTATCAACGTCAGCAACTGCGATGGCTTTTAGTTGTGTAGCCGTCAGTTTTGTAATTTGCTCGGCACTTAACCCTTGAATACCAGTATCTTTAGCCATTTCAGCAATGCGTGTTGCTGATAAACGGACTAAATCGGCTGTTTCAATCGCAGCAACCTGATCAGCTCTCAGCGCGCCTACCTGTGCCGCCGTCAGGCCCGTGATATTCGCTGTGGTAAAGGCAGCAATTTGCTCAACCGTCAGCCCAGCAACATCAGTGTCTTCGATAGCAGCCACCTGAGCCAAACTCAGCTTACTAATAACACCCGTATTTAATGCACCTATTTCGGCGGCATCTAAATCAGCAATTTGCGCGTTCGTTAATCCAACAACGGCTGCACTGCTAATCGCACCTAGCTGCTCTACCGACATAGCGCCAACATCTGTGCCCAGTGATTTAAGCTGGGCAGCCGTCAGCTTACTCACTTGGTCAACCGTTAAGCCATCAACATTGTCTACTGTCAGAGCGGCCATTTGTGTTGTGGTCATTTTGACCAAATCAGCCGTTTCAATGGCGGCCACTTGGCTCTCGGTCATCACCGCAATTTGGGCAGCGGTTAAACCCACAATGTTTGCGTTTGTCAGCGCCGCAATTTGATCAGCGGTGAGATCCAACGTGTTTGCTATAGCAGGAGCCACAGGCGCACTCGTACTCAATGCGGCAATTTGAGTAGCACTTAATTTTTGCAATCCCTCTAGAGTAATCGCTTGAATTTGATCAGACGTAAACGCATCTAATTGTGCAGTCGTTAAACCCGTAATGTTATTACTGGTTAAACCATCAATCTGCGCGACACTAAACCAAGAAGCGCCCGCATTAGTGCCCAAGGCTTTAATTTGCGCGGCACTTAAACTCGCAATTTGGTCAGCACTGAGTTTGTCAAAATCACCACCTACCGCCGCCGTCAAACCACTGAGTTGCGTGGTGGTCATTTTAGCCAAATCGCCCGTTTCCAACGTCGCTACTTGGCTAGGGGTAAGTGCTTTAATTTGCGCGGCAGTCAAACCAACCATGCCAGCACTACTAATCGCTTGGAATTGGTCAGTCGTTAAATTGTCAATGTCTGTAACTTCAATGCCCTTCACTTGCAGCGCAGACAACAACGCCATTTGGTCATTTGTCAGACCATCAATGTTAGTATCTGTCAGCGCACCAATTTGTACCGCCGAGAGCTTCGCCAACGCAGCCGAACCAATGGCAGCCACTTCGGCATCGGTCAAAGCTGCAATTTGAGTTGCAGTCAGGCCCGTCGCATTGGCTGAGGTTAAGGCTTCAATAAACGTGTCACTCAGCGCAGCAAGACTCACGGCACCCACTTGCGTGGCCGAGAGCTTCGCCAATACGTCTGGATTAATGATGGCCAGTTCTGTGGCTGTCAATGTTGCAATTTGCGCCGCCGTCAAACCCGCAATATTGGCCGTTGTGATACCCACCAACTCATCGGTAGTCAATGCGGTAAAGGCCGTTGGCGTAATGGCTTTAACTTGTTCGGCGCTCAAACTGCCGAATTGGTCAGCATTCAAACCATCAATATTGGTGGCGGTCAACGCAGCAATTTGCTTGGTTGTCATTTTCGCCAAATCAACCGACTCAATGGCGGCAACTTGGTCGTCTGTCATGACACCAATTTGCTCTACCGTTAAACCAACAATGTTGTTACTGGTCAGGGCAGAAATTTGGTTGGTGGTTAGGTCTAATGTGTCGGTCGCTGCATCAGTGATACCGATAGCCCCCACTTGCGCGGCACTTAACTTAGCAATAACTGCATCATTAAGTTTTGCAATTTGCGTTGCGTTCATTGCTTGCAACTGGGTATTGGTTAAACCCGCCGCATTCGCTGTATTGATGGCAGCCACTTGCGTGGCGGATAACGCAGCCACTTCAGTCGCCGAAAACGCACGAAGCTGCGTTGAGGTCAGCACGGCCATTTGCGCCGCTGTTAAACCCTCAACAACGCTCGCCGTTGCAGGGTCGTCAACGATATTGGTATCTGTCAGGCCCGCTATCTGCGTGGCCGTCATTTTTGACAGGACGTCAGTAGAAATTGCTGCGACCTGAGCGTTTGTCAAACTCGCAACCTGAGTTGCTTTCAGGCCAGTAATGTTTGAGGAAGTCAGGGCTGCGATTTGCGTCGTGGTGAGGTTATCGACCACTGACGGTTGAATCGCTTTAATTTGCGTACTACTCAGCGCAACGATTTGCGACGTTGTTAAACCCGTGATGGTGTCTGCATCCAACGCCATCAATTGCGTTGTGGTCATTTTGGCCAAATCAACGACTTGAATCGCGCCTACTTGCGCAGGCGTCATCGCTTCAATTTGCGCTTGTTTCAGACCCAGAATGTTAGCTGTTGTCAGCGCAATAATTTGGGCCGGGGTCAGCGAGTTAAACGCAGTACCGACAGTCAACGCGCCAATTTGTGAGGAAGTCAGCAACCCGATTTGAGTTGTGGTGAGCTTCGCAACATCAGCGCCCGTCAAGGCACTCATGTGCGTGATAGTGAGGCCGGGGAGTTGCGCTGTAGTCAGTTTCTCAATGCCATACGCCTGAATGTCGGACAAAAGCGCTTGGCTGATATCGGTAACTGTACTGGTTGCTGTGATTGCCATGACTGAAATCCTTTATGGGGAATCTGAAGGATGAAGTTTCGTTAGGGTTGGGGCATTCCAGACACTCACAACAAAACTCACCGGGGCACCTTCAAGGTATTAAATCTACTTTCGCCTAACGCTAACGCATTCAGATGAATATTGCGCTGGCTTTTAATCATCTTCCGATGTTGTGATGCTGCTGTCACAGCAGCATCACCGTGTCTGCTTACGCCGATAATTATCGGCAGCGTTGCACCGAACTTTAGTCCGTTCATGCAAAAATGCCGATAACTTCACCAGAAAGTAAACGTACCGCGTGCCATCACGGCACTCAACCACCTGATTTTTTGGCGTTGAATCCACGCGCATGCAGCTCCGCCAACAACAACTCGACGTGCTCGCCCTGTATCTCAATAACGCCGTCTTTGAGCGCGCCGCCACTGCCGCAGCGTTTTTTCAATGCCGCTGCCAAGGCTTTTAATGCTTCGCCCACTAACGGAACACCACTGATGGTAGTCACGGTTTTTCCGCCGCGCCCTTTCGTTTCGCGCCGAACACGCGCCACGCCATCACCCGCAGGAAGCTGTGGTTGGCCACATACGCACGCAGCTACGGGTTGACGGCATTCGGGGCACTGTCGCCCGGTGTCGGTGGAATACACCAATCCACCCAACGCCGATAATGAAGACAGTTTTTTACTCATAAATTAACCCTGTTCTAATAATTGGCGTAAATCAATAATCGCCGCATTAGCACGCGAAATATAATTCGCCATCACCAATGAATGATTTGCCAAAATACCGAAACCATCGCCATTCAGAATAACGGGGCTCCACAACGGGTCTTGGGCGGCTTCTAATTCGCGGATAATTTGCCGCACGCTAACCGTGGCATTCTTTTTAGCCAGAACATCGGCGAAATCTACTTCAATAGCGCGTAAAAAATGCGACAGCGCCCACGCCTGACCGCGCGCTTCGTAAAACACGTTATCAATCTGCAAGAAAGGCGTTTTAACAATCTCTTCACTGCCATTAGGAATAGCGCCATTAATATCAGTATTCAGGCGCATTTGCCCCACGCTCGCCGATAATCGCTGTGATAACGAACCCAAGCGCGTTTCTACATCCGTCAACCAATTACGCAAATTATCGGCACGCGCATAAAACTGCGCTTGTTTTTGATTAGTGTCCGCTAAACGGCGTTGAAATACATCTAATTGACGAATGGCGTCACGGTATTCCTGCTCGCTGGCAGGTAACGCCCAACTCCGATTGTCGAAATTAAACCGTGGCTCCGCTTTCGCTAAATCCGGGTCTTCAGTGGATTGTGACTGTGACCGAGAAAAATCTTTACGCAGCGCACGCGCTAAATCGCGCACTTGAATTAACACACCAAATTCCCAATTCGGCATGTTATCGAGCCAAATGCCCGGCGGCGCAATATCGTTCGACAAATAGCCGCCCTGTTTGTCCAGCAACACGCTGGCAACCGCTTGTAAGGTTTCAACCGTGGTGTAACCCGGCACCAACTCCACGCCCGCCTGTTGCGCGGCGGCTTGTGCGTGTTGCTGCACGGGAATGCGGTCGGGTTCTAAACTCCAATACCAACCCACGGCCAGCGCACCCACAAGATACGCTCCCGCCAAACCGCCCAGCGTGCGCCCGAACCAACCACCGCGCAGATAACTGCGTGCATCGGCTACCGAATCATCAATGTTGTCGCGCATGTCTTCCGTGCGCTTCTTCCAGTTCAGCATGGACTTTGCCGCTCCTCGCTTGTCATTAAAACTGCTGCGTTGGCAGCGATTGAACCACTATAAAGCACGGCACTTACCCCGCGCTCAACGCTTCAAATCACGATAGAAGTTTTCATGTGGCCCAACGGCTTCCAGATAAACCAAGCAAATACTGTCATCGCGGGTATAACCCAAAAGATATAACTGCCCATTGCTGCGAAATTTATGCACCCACAGCGAAGACAAATCGCCTTTCTTCTTCTCGCCAACATCTGGATTTTCAGCAACCTGACCAACGGCCACATTCACATCTAAAATTAGCGCGTCATGCAATTTTTTATAAATACGCGCAAAACGGCGTGTTTGCATCACCGTCCAGCTCATGCGTTTTCGGCCTTGGTCTGAACGCCGCGCGGAACAAAAGGCGTACAGGTTTCACGCGGTTCAGCCATGCTCATCAGCGTTTCGGCAATAAAAGACGCTGGTAAATCTGGGTTATCTAATGCCGCGCGCCCAACCTTTGCCCAAAACTCAACCTGCCCTTGAACGGTGCGAAACTCTGCCTTAGCGACTGCACGCGCATCATTCACTAACCCTTCATCAATCCGAACAGATACCGTTGCCATTTCAAACTCCTCGTAACTAAACGCCTATCAGGTGATGACTCAATACCATAAGTTCCCAGAACCTTTCCGCTATCATGCCGCTCGTTTCTGTGACGAGGTTTTAGGTTCTCATGCGCCGCTTATTGCCGTTGTTGCTTCTGCTTTGCATGTTGCCCGCTGCTGCCGGGTTATTTGATAGCCGCGCCGGTGGCGGTTTATTTGGCGGCGCTGGAAAAACCGCTTTTTTGCCGGTTGAAGAAGCGTTCAAACCCAGCGTACTCCGCAGCGATGCACAATCTATTCAACTGCATTTTGAGAATGCCGAAGGCTATTACCTGTACCGGCATCGAATCAGTGTCAGCAGTGAGCCGACCAACGGCATCGGTAGCCCTGAATTACCCGCTGGAAAACCCAAACAAGATGAATATTTTGGCGCAGTCGAGGTGTATTACGGCGCGCTGGATATGCGTATTCCACGCCTCAATGCCGATGCCTTGCGTTTAACGGTCAGCTACCAAGGTTGTGCGGATAAAGGGCTGTGCTACCCGCCGCAAACCGTCACGTTAGCGGTCGAAGCCGCCACACGCGCCGAAAACAATACGCCGCCCATCGCCGCACCGAATAGCGCGCTGAATCCTGTATCGCCGGGATTAGCAGCGGTGCAATGGAAAGAAGTGTTGCTGTTTTTCCTCGCCGGATTAGGACTGACGTTCACGCCCTGCGTGCTGCCCATGCTGCCGATTTTGTCGGGCGTTGTGCTGCGCGGGCAGGCGGGCGGATGGCGCGGCGTGTCTTTGTCGCTGGCGTATGTTCTGCCAATGGCGGCTAGTTTCGCGCTGTTAGGCGCCTTAATGGGGCTGTTCGGCGCAGAGTTTAATCTGCAAGCACGTCTGCAATCGGCGTGGGTGTTGGTGCCGTTTGCGCTGTTTTTCACCGCCTTCGCGTTGGCCATGTTTGGCGTGTACGAGCTACAACTTCCGGCCTTTCTGCGCGAACGCCTCGACACACTCGCCGGACGCACACAAGGCGGCTCGTTGCTGGGCGCGGCGGTGTTGGGTGTGTTGTCAAGTTTGTTGGTATCGCCGTGCGTATCTGCACCGCTGGCCGGGGCGCTGCTGTACATCAGCACCAGCGGCGATGCCCTCGGCGGTGCGTTGCGACTGTTTATGTTGGGGCTTGGCATGGGGCTGCCGATGTTGGTGCTGGCCAGCGGCGGCAATGCGTTGCTGCCTAAAGCCGGGCCGTGGATGGTCAGCGTGCGGAATGCGTTTGGCGTGTTATTGCTGGGCGTGGTGGTGTGGTTACTCGACCGCCTCTTACCCGCTGCCCTCACGCTGGCGCTGTGGGGCACGCTGGCTGGCGGCGTGGCGTTAGCCTTGGGCGCATTGGAATTCACACCCAAAACCGCGCGCCAGCGTCTTGTGCAATTAGCCGGATTATTGCTGCTGACGTATGCCGTTGCCGCATGGTGGGGCGCACTCAAGGGCGCACATGACCCCTTGCGTCCTTTGGCCATCAACTCAACCACATTAAACGAGAAAACATCGGCATCTGCATGGAAAACGCTGACTTCTTCTGAAGAATTGGCGCGTGCATTACAGGCTGCACAGGCCGCAAATCAGCCGGTGCTGTTGGATTGGTACGCTGATTGGTGCATTAGCTGCAAAGTGTTGGAGCGCGAGGTTCTCGTCGCGCCCAGCGTGTTAGCGCAGCTCAACGGCTGGCAACTCATTCGTTTTGACATCACCGCCAGCAACCCCGACCAACGCGCATTACTCGACCGCTATCAATTATTTGGCCCGCCGGTGCTGCAAATTTTTGCCCCCACCGGAGAAGAACGCCTCGAATTACGCACCGTCGGCGAAACCGATGCCGCGTCTTTTAGCGCCCGTTTAGTGCAGGCTAATCGCGCTTTCACTGTGAAAAATTAGCCGTCATTTATCACGCATTTGCTGCGAATAGCCGCGAACAGCCGCTAACGCCGCAGAAGGTCGGCTAGACAGTAGGGGGGCTTTTCGGCATATTCGCGCCTCCCCGCTGATTAACCGCAAAGAGACCGGCATGGCCACTTTTCTTGTGCTGCATGGCCCCAATTTGAACTTATTGGGCACCCGTGAACCGGGCGTTTATGGTGCCACCACACTGGCTGACATTAACGCCAACCTTGAAGCCCATGCCCTCGCAGCGGGTCACCAGTTGCGCTATTTGCAAAGCAACGCCGAACACGTCTTGATTGAGCGCATCCATGCCGCGCGTGAAGAAGGCATCGACTTCATCATCATCAATCCTGCGGCTTTTACCCATACGAGTGTCGCATTGCGTGACGCGCTCTTAGCGGTGAGCATCCCATTCATCGAAGTTCACCTCTCGAACGTCCACAAACGTGAGCCGTTCCGCCACCATTCCTACTTTTCGGATGTGGCCGTAGGTGTGATTTGCGGCCTCGGCGCGACGGGTTATCGCCTCGCGTTAGAGTCTGCCATCGAACAATTGCAAAAACGCCCCTGAGCCATTTCTGGAGTGCCTGATGGACATTCGCAAAGTTAAAAAACTGATCGAACTGCTGGAAGAATCTGGTATCGACGAGCTGGAAATTCACGAGGGCGAAGGCTCCGTCCGTATCAGCCGACACAGCAACCGCCCTGTGCAATACGCCGCGCAACCTGTCCAAGTGGCCGCTGCGCCAGCGCCAGCCGCTGCACCTGCACCCGCGCCAGCCGCTGCTGCACCCGTCGCCGCCGCACCGGCTGCACTGACAGGCAGCGTCGTGAAATCACCGATGGTCGGCACTTTCTATCGCGCTTCTTCTCCTGAAGCAAAAGCCTTTGCTGAAGTCGGTCAAACCGTTAAGAAAGGCGACATCCTTTGCATCGTTGAAGCGATGAAGATGATGAACCACATCGAAGCCGAAACCAGCGGCACCATCGGCCAAGTGTTAGTGGAAAACGGTCATCCGGTTGAATTCGACCAGCCGCTGTTCACCATCGTCTGATACGCGGAGAACCTGCGATGCTGCAAAAAGTCCTGATTGCGAACCGTGGCGAAATCGCCTTGCGCGTGTTGCGTGCCTGTAAAGAACTGGGCATCAAGACGGTGGCGGTTCACTCGACAGCCGACCGCGATCTGATGCACGTCTCTTTAGCAGATGAATCTGTGTGCATTGGCCCGGCGGCGGCAGCCCAATCCTACCTGAGCATTCCAGCCCTCATCGCAGCGGCTGAAGTGACAGGCGCTGACGGCATCCACCCCGGTTACGGCTTTTTGGCCGAAAATGCTGATTTCGCCGAGCGCGTTGAACAGTCTGGTTTTACCTTCATTGGCCCTAACGCTGATGTAATTCGCCTGATGGGTGACAAGGTTTCCGCCAAAGACGCGATGAAAAAAGCGGGCGTGCCCACTGTTCCCGGTTCTGACGGCCCGTTGCCTGAAGACGAAGCCGAGGCGCTGCGTATCGCGCAGGAAGTCGGCTATCCCGTCATCATCAAAGCGGCAGGCGGTGGCGGCGGACGCGGTATGCGCGTGGTGCATCGTGAGGAAGATTTAATTGCTTCCGCACGCTTGACCCGTACCGAAGCCGGTGCTGCGTTCGGCAACTCGATGGTTTATCTGGAAAAATTCTTGGTAAACCCGCGTCACGTTGAAGTGCAAGTGCTGGCCGATGGTCAGGGCAACGCCATTCACTTAGGCGACCGCGATTGCTCCTTGCAACGCCGTCACCAAAAAGTGATTGAAGAAGC
>CAZBNX010000011.1:11043-15592 GCA_964493255.1 uncultured Pseudomonas sp. | reverse complement strand
GATGTGGTGATTCGTGGTCATGCCATTGAATGCCGTATCAACGCCGAAGACCCGCGCACGTTCATGCCAAGCCCCGGCAAGGTGAAGCACTTCCACGCGCCGGGCGGCAATGGCGTGCGCGTTGATTCCCACCTGTACGACGGCTATGCCGTGCCTCCGTATTACGATTCACTCATCGCCAAGCTGATTACCTTTGGAGGCAGCCGCGATGAAGCGATGGGCCGTATGCGTAACGCGCTGGACGAGCTGATTGTCGATGGCATCAAAACCAACGCACCGCTGCACCGTGATTTGGTTCGTGACGAAAGCTTCTGCAAAGGTGGCGTGAATATCCATTACCTTGAAAAGAAACTGGGTATGGATAAGCACTAATCCGCCGGAAAAGTGGAAACACGGGGGCTGCCTGCGGGCGGCCCCCTGTCGTTTCTGGTCGGCCTCTATTAAGCTTCGCGCCATTCCATTTACGCTGACTCATTCAAGAGGCCCTCTCATGCCTTGGCTGCAAGTTCGACTCGCCATTACCCCCGACCAAGCTGCCGAGCTGGAGGACCAACTTTTAGAGTTGGGCGCAGTGTCCGTCACCTTTATGGATGCGGAAGACCAACCCATTTTTGAACCCGATTTAGGCACCACACCGCTGTGGCAACACACGCACGTTTTGGCCTTATTTGAAGACGGCACCGACGGCAACGCCGTATTGGCGCACCTGCAACTGATACGCGGCGAATTGCCCGAGCATCATGTCGAGCGCATCGAAGACCAAGATTGGGAACGCAGTTGGATGGACAACTTCAAACCGCTCAACTTTGGACAACGCTTGTGGATTGTCCCCAGTTGGCACGAAGCGCCTGAACCCGACGCCGTTAATTTGCTTCTTGACCCCGGTTTAGCCTTCGGTACGGGCACGCACCCCACCACTGCGCTGTGTTTGGAATGGCTCGACGGTCAACCGCTCGACGGTTGCAGCGTGCTGGATTTTGGCTGTGGCTCTGGCATTTTGGGCATCGCCGCGTTGTTGTTGGGCGCGGCTCAAGCCTTCGGCACGGACATTGACATTCAAGCCCTCGACGCTTCGCGCGCGAATGCGGCACGCAATAACCTCGACCCGGCGCGTTTCCCCGTGTATTTGCCTGAAGATTTACCGCCCATGCCGGTGGATGTCGTGGTGGCCAACATTTTGGCTGGCCCGTTGGTGCGTTTAGCGCCGCAACTCACGCAATTAGTAAAAACCGGCGGACGCTTGGCGCTGTCTGGCATTTTGGCTGAACAAGCTGAAGATGTCCGCGCCGCCTACGCCGACGCCTTCGACCTTGACCCAACGGCTGAAAAAGAAGGTTGGGTTCGTATCAGCGGCGTGCGTCGCTAACTTCGCCTATGATTGCTCCCGTCTCCCCCCCGCGCATGGCTGACGTTTACGTTACCCAGTGCCCCAAGTGCCAAACCCGCTTCCGCATTACGAAAGCGCAGCTTGGTATTGCCCAAGGCGTCGTGCGCTGTGGAGCCTGCAAGTGCATTTTCAGCGCGGCGAAACAACTGGGTTTGCAGCCTCCGGCTGCGTCAACACCCGCCGCCGCACCCAAACCGGCAGCGCCTACGGACAGCACTGCGGCAGCCAATAAAACGCTTTATCTAAGCAGCGCGGAATCTGCGCCGGTTGCGCCACAACCAGCGGCGCGCACCGCGCACACACATACCGATATAGCACCCATTCCCCTGCACACCCATGACCCGGTAACGCAGGAAGCGCCGCTCGATGCACGTCAAGCCCACCAAACCTCTCGACTGGATTTGGATGATTTTGATTTGGATGAGGCGCTCGCCACCTTGCCGCCAGAGCACTGGGAATTAGCCCCCAAAGGTGCCAGACGCCATACGGTGCCGCCTTCACCGCACGAGCCACGCACCGTACACACGACAACGACATCAGGGCTACATGCCCCCTCTTCCGACAACGCACTGGAGACGGCCAATGTCGGGCGATTAAGCGCCGAGCGCGAGGGCGACGCCGCGCCGTCTCCGCCACTTAGGCATGAAAGTTTGCGCTCATTACAAGATGAACCCTTGCAGCTCAAGCGCACCCCGCATCCCCCGCGCTGGGGACGGCGCGTGTTTTGGGGCAGCTTATTTGTAGGTGTGCTGGCCGTGCTGCCAGCGCAATACCTGTACCTCAATTTTGATGGCCTCAGCCGTCAAGAAGCATGGCGTCCTTGGCTAAAACAGGGCTGTCGTATCGTGGGCTGCCACTTACCCGCCTTGGTCAATATCGACTTGGTTCGTAGCACGAATCTCGTAGTACGCACCCATCCCGAGCGCCCCGGCGCGCTCAAGGTCGATGCGATTTTGCATAATCGCGCCAATTATCCGCAGCCTTTTCCTATCTTAGAATTACGCTTCGCGGATTTTAATGGCCAAAATTTGTCCAGTTTGCGCTTCAAGCCCACTGACTACTTAGAGGGCGAAGTCAAAGCGGGGGACAGTATGCCGCCTGAAACGCCTGTCCATATTCGTCTTGAAGTCCTTGATCCGGGTGTGCAAGCGGCGGGTTATAGCTTGGAATTTCACTCACCGGAGTAACGCACTGTGCCCGTTCGTATCGGCCCTTATACCCTCCCGAATCGCGTTATTTTAGCGCCGATGGCCGGTGTGACTGACCGCCCTTTTCGGCAGTTATGCCGTCGGTTGGGGGCGGGTTTAGTGGTGGCAGAAATGCTCACCAGCGACGTGCGTTTATGGAGCAGCCGCAAATCACAGTTACGGATGCTGCACGAAGGCGACCCCGCGCCGCGCTCCGTGCAAATCGCAGGCGGTGATCCGCAAATGTTGGCGGAAGCCGCGCGCCGTAACGTGGAACTGGGCGCGCAAATCATTGATATCAATATGGGTTGTCCCGCTAAAAAGGTGTGCAACAAAGCCGCTGGCTCCGCCTTGATGAAAGATGAAGTGCTGGTCGGGCACATTTTAGACGCCGTCGTAAACGCGGTGGATGTGCCGGTCACGCTCAAGATTCGCACCGGCTGGGACCGTGACCACAAAAATGGTGTCGCCATCGCTAAAATGGCGGAACAAGCCGGAATTGCAGCGTTGGCCGTGCATGGCCGCACCCGCGCCGACCTGTACACCGGCGACGCGGAATACCAAACCATTGCCGCTATTCGTGAAGCCGTGTCGCTGCCGTTGTTCGCCAATGGCGATATTAGCTCCCCCGAAAAAGCGCGCGCCGTGCTACAAACCACCGGCGCAGACGCGGTAATGATTGGCCGCGCGGCACAAGGGAACCCGTGGATTTTTCGTGAAATTAACCATTTTCTAACGACAGGCGAACCGCTTGCACCGCCGACCCGCGCCGAAGTACAAGCCGTATTGGTCGAGCATTTACAGGCGTTGCACGCTTTTTACGGCCCCGAACAGGGCGCACGCATCGCGCGCAAGCATGTGGGTTGGTACCTCGCTACGCTGCCCGGCGCGGCTGAATTTCGCGCGCAGTTCAATCGCTTAACCTGCCCGGATACACAAGTGACACAGGTCACACAGTTTTTTGCTGCACTGCCGTACAAGGTAACGGCTGCGGCTGAAATTTCGGCATAAATGCCGCCTTTTGGTCTTTTGCTCTTGGAACGCTTACCGTGACTGAACACGCATCCGCCAAACCCTTATTGGCCGTCCCAAGCGACAGCCTCACGCTGCGCGACAGCGTTGCCTATGCCATCAACCAATATTTTTCAAACTTGGATGGCCAGCAAGTGACGGGGCTTTATGACTTGGTACTGGCTGAAGTAGAGCCACCGTTATTAACCGCCGTGCTGCGTCAAGCACAGGGCAATCAAACCGTAGCGGCTGATTTGCTGGGCATTAACCGAGGCACGCTGCGTAAAAAATTGCTGCAATACGACCTGCTTTAACTCCACTCCCGTGCGGTGCTGTGCGCCGCGCCTAACCCGTCCTGATGGAATCCGAGATGACCGACCAAACCACCCGCCTTCCTGTGCGCCGCGCCCTCATTAGTGTGTCCGATAAGACTGGCGTTGTTGACTTTGCCCGTGAGCTCGCTGCCCTTGGCGTCGAAATCCTCTCCACTGGTGGCACCTTCAAACTGTTGCGCGATAACGGCATTGCTGCCGTGGAAGTGGCTGATTACACCGGTTTCCCAGAAATGATGGATGGCCGCGTTAAGACACTGCACCCCAAAATTCATGGCGGCATTTTGGGCCGTCGTGATTTGGATGGCGCGGTCATGGCTGAACACAGCATCAACCCAATTGATTTGGTCGCCGTCAACCTGTATCCGTTCGCGGCAACCGTTGCCAAAGCCGGTTGCACGCTGCCCGATGCCATTGAAAACATCGACATCGGCGGCCCCACCATGGTGCGTTCTGCGGCGAAAAACCACAAAGATGTGGCGATTGTCGTAAATGCCAGCGATTACAGCAGCCTTGTAGACAGCCTGAAAAATGGCGGCCTGACCTACGCGCAACGCTTCGATTTGGCGCTCAAAGCCTTCGAACATACCGCCGCGTATGACGGCATGATTGCCAACTACCTTGGCACCATC
>CAZBNX010000011.1:0-10943 GCA_964493255.1 uncultured Pseudomonas sp. | reverse complement strand
GAGCAAGAGCTGCATGACTTAATTTTTGCGTGGAAAGTCGCAAAATTCGTTAAATCAAATGCGATTGTTTACGCAAAAAACCGTCAAACTATCGGCGTTGGTGCAGGTCAAATGAGCCGCGTAAACTCGGCGCGCATCGCAGCTATCAAGGCAGAACACGCAGGTTTGCAGGTAGAAGGCGCTGTTATGGCCTCTGATGCCTTCTTCCCCTTCCGTGATGGCATTGATAATGCTGCCAAAGCCGGTATTAGCGCCGTTATTCAGCCGGGTGGTTCTATGCGTGACGCCGAAGTTATCGCCGCCGCCGATGAAGCGGGCATGGCGATGGTGTTTACCGGCATGCGTCATTTCCGCCACTAATTTGGCCTTTTCAGGAGCAACCCATGAACGTACTGATTATTGGCAGCGGTGGCCGTGAACACGCGCTGGCGTGGAAAGTCGCGCAAGACCCGCGCATTGAGAAAGTATTCGTCGCGCCCGGCAACGCCGGTACCGCTGTAGAAGCCAAGTGCGAAAACGTCGCTATTGACGTGTTGGCGATTGAGCAACTGGCTGATTTTGCTGCCGAAAACGTACAACTGACCATCGTCGGCCCTGAAGCGCCGCTGGTTAAAGGCGTGGTAGACCTGTTCCGCGCGCGTGGTCTGGATATTTTTGGCCCCACTGCCGCCGCCGCGCAGCTCGAAGGTTCCAAAGCCTTCACCAAAGATTTCTTGGCACGCCAAAACATCCCAACCGCTGACTATCAAAACTTCACCGAAGTTGAGCCTGCGCTGGCCTATCTGCGCGAAAAAGGCGCGCCGATTGTGGTCAAAGCCGATGGCTTGGCTGCCGGTAAAGGCGTCATCGTAGCCATGACGCTGGAAGAAGCCGAAGAAGCGGTGCGCGATATGTTGTCCGGCAACGCCTTTGGCGATGCAGGCGCGCGCGTGGTGATTGAGGAATTCCTCGATGGCGAAGAAGCCTCTTTCATCGTGATGGTAGACGGTGAAAACGTCCTGCCCATGGCCACCAGCCAAGACCATAAGCGCGTCGGCGATGCCGATACCGGCCCAAATACCGGCGGCATGGGTGCTTATTCACCCGCGCCCGTAGTCACCGCCGACGTGCATCAGCGCGTGATGGATGAAATTATTTATCCCACCGTGCGCGGTATGGCTGCCGAAGGCAATGTTTACACCGGCTTCCTGTACGCGGGCTTGATGATTGATAAGCGCGGCGCGCCCAAAGTCATCGAATTTAACTGCCGTTTCGGCGACCCTGAAACCCAGCCCGTTATGCTGCGCTTACAGTCTTCTTTAGTGCTGTTGGTTGAAGCGGCGCTGGCTAAAGCCCTCAACAAAATCGAAGCCCAGTGGGACCCACGCCCCACCGTTGGCGTCGTTTTGGCTGCGGGCGGCTACCCCGGCGACTACGCCAAAGGCGATGTGATTGACGGCTTAGACGCTGCCGCCGCACTGGAAGGCAAGGTGTTCCACGCGGGCACCACGCTCAAAGACGGCCACATTGTGACCAACGGCGGGCGTGTGCTCTGCGCAACCGCGATTGGTGCCAGCGTTTCCGAGGCGCAACAGCAGGCGTATCGCTTGGCTGAAAAAATTCGTTGGGATGGTCTGTTTTATCGCCATGACATCGGCTACCGCGCCATTGCGCGTGAGCGCGGCGAAGGTTAATCGTTAAAAAACAAGGCTCGTCACGGCAACAGCAGACGAGCCTTGTGTTGATACGGGTCTTATTTTTTAACCAGCACTAAGGGGAATATCACGTGTCCAGTCGTTGGAACGCTCTGTTCCTAGCCGTTGGTTCACTCGTCACCATTTCAACCACCGCACAGGCTGCAACAGCGCCCACCATCATTATTGACGAAGCGCCTTTATTCGATTTCCGTTTGTTGTTTGGCATTTTATTGGGCGTTATGGTGTTATCCGTTTACAACCAATTTCAGCGCCACAAGCAGCAAGACACTCCTTTTTATTTTATTTCTGCATTACCCATTGCAGTTTGTTTTATTACAAGTCTTTGGTTTAACGCGGCGGAACTCAGCTTTGTTTTATTAAGTTTATTATTGCTCATTGGATTTGTACTCGATAAACGTCATGCGCTGGCGCGTATCGTAAAGAAAACACCGCCCCCACCAACACCGCTTGAAATTCCAGAACCACCACCAGAACCACCCCGCACTGAAGACAGCATCCGCCGAGACATTATTATTCAAATTGGGCATGAAATTCGTACACCATTAAATGGGATTTTAGGGATGAGCGAATTATTACTGGATATGCCTTTATCAGAACGACAGCGCGATTATGTACAAACTATACAGCGCGCCGGAAATACGCTACTTATTCAATTTAACGGATTATTTGATTCCGTAGAACAAACACCCGGAAGCTACGAAATAGAAGATGTTCAGCTTGATTTTTACGCACTCATTGACGATTGCATTAATACATTAAAAAATCACGCCGAACAAAAAAGTGTCGGTTTAATCAAATTTCTACCGCCTTCGGTGCCCCGCTATATACGCGGCGACATAAATTTATTAAGACGTATTTTATTAGAATTGCTAGAGCGTGCTATTCGTCACTCACCACGCGGTGATGAAGTCGTCCTTTTGATAGGCATAGATTCTACAGAGTCACCGCATATTCGTATCGTTATACAAACCAACAACATAACCACAGACGCTCATCAAACGGCCCACGATGACAGCTCTTTAAATCATATACAGCAATGGGTACAGGACATGCGAGGGCAATTTGGTATTGAAGATACTATTCAAAGCCTGACCTATTGGTTTAACTTTCCGCTGCTCAGTGAACCCGTTGGTTCTAACTTCGTTGATCCATATATCGTCTTACAAGACGCGCGCATTTTAATTATCAGCCCTGATGAAACAACGCAAAAAGTGCTTCAGCAACAATGCTCTAGCTGGAACATGGACGTTTTTTGCGCGACACGCGGTAATGATGCGTTAGCATTAATGCGAGTTCGTAGCAATCTTTATGACCCCTTCGATATTGTTCTCTTTGAACAAGACATGCCCAGCATGAGCGGTCTGCAATTAGCTGCACGCATTCGCTCTGATGCACTGATTGAACGCGATATACCGCTGGTGATGTTAGGGCATCCACAATTAAAACAAGAAGCATTGCTTATTCCTGCTCGCAATGCAGATATTAATTACGTCCTCACAAAGCCTGTTGCGGGTTATGCGTTGAAAGCCACATTAGCGAAAGCATTAGAGCGACAGCGTACCAAACCTAAATTAACCGCCGCTGAATTATTACTACCACACGCTGAACACATGCACGTTTTAGTGGCCGAAGATAATAATATCTCAACAAAAGTGACACAAGGCATGTTGCAACGATTGGGCATACAGCCCGATTTAGCCAGCAACGGTGAAGAAGCCTTACACAAACTGTATCAACAGCATTACGACCTTGTACTCATGGATTGTGAAATGCCTATTTTAGATGGCTTTTCAACAACACAGCGCCTCCGCGAGTGGGAAACGCAACAACATCGAAAACATACGCCTGTTATTGCATTAACCGCCCACGCATTTCATGAATACCGTGAACGCGCACAGTCCGCCGGTATGGATGGACATCTCGCAAAGCCTGTCGATTTATTACAATTAAGGCAAGCCATTGAACGCTGGATACCAACGTCCATTGCTAATACTTAATAATAAGGGGCGCAGGTTACTGCGCCGCCCGACATGTTCTCACCCCTAATTGTAAGGGGCCACGACACTGCAATGGCCATTGCATTAAAGCAGTCTGCCTATCTAATTGACAGGCCGGATCAGACATAGCCCAATCTTCTGCTAAACGCACGCGCAATTGGTATTCCAGCCCCAAATTACGAAGATAAACAGCGCCATCACCACGCAAACTCAAGCCAGGCAATCGAGCTTGTAATAACGTGCTACGCGCCACCCCGTCGTTAAGAATAAAATGGGTCGTTAATTCGCTGAGAGGTCGATTTCTTGTTGTAACGATGAACGTCGGAACTTGCTGCCGGTAAGCCGCTATCGCACGGCACAAGGGTTGCTCCACATTTACGCCCAACAAACTGCCGTTGTTCAGCCTCAAGTGCGCCTCTCCTGAGAGGGTATCGACTATTTCTTGCGCCACATCGCCACGCGCGCGCAACGCGGCTTGCAGGTTTAACGCGCCCGTCAACGCCGGTAATTCGGACGCATTGCCCGTACTCAACAGACGCTCTACAGGAATTTGGTCAGCGTTTATATCAAGCTGCCACTGTGCAGGTTCTGTACGTCCGTCAAGCTGTGCAGATGCACTTAGGTGCCCCGCGAACAAGCGCGCTTTGACATCATTGAACGATAGAACTCCTTTAGAAATAATGAGTTGCGCGCTCACTTCCTCCAAAGGCCAGCGCCGCCAACGCAGACGTTCAGCCGTAAGCGAGAGCTGTAAATCCAGCGCACGCAGTACCGAAACAGGTAATTGCGCCACCGAATTCCACGCGGGCAGCGTGGGTAACGCCGGTAAAGGCGTATCGCCCAGCCCCATTTCAGAAAGCAGTATTGCATCAGGATGCGGTGCTTCTGCGGGCTGCAACAACGTAACCACCGGCAGCCATGCGTCCATGTCTAACACCGTTGCGTTTAGGCTACCTTCCACACGCGCTACCTGTTGCGCGTGCGCCGGGGTATACACCAACTGGCCATTTAAGCGGCCCTCGTCAGCGTGCAAACGCAGGTCTTCTAGGCGAATGGAGTCACTCTTTACGTCAATTTTGCTGGCCAACGCCACTTGCCGAAACGCCGTTTCTGGCAACGCAGCGGGCAACGGTCGTCCGATGCTGGCCATAAAGGTGCGCGCATCGAATGTAGCCACCGACACCCCACCCGTAAGCTGTACACGCTGCCCCCATGTCCCTTGTAACTCACCCAACATATTCAGCCGATTGGCCTCAAGACGCGCGTGATGCCATGTCCAGGTATGCGCCGCAACGTCCGCTATCACATCACCTCGCGCCTCAAACGCAAGACTGGCATTCGGCACGGGTTCGCCGGTTAACGTGCCTTTCAAGCGCATCCCTTCGACCTGATAACGCTGGGCAGCGCGCTCAAAACGCAGGCTACCTTCTACTTCACCCGCCCATTGCCACGGCCAAGGCCCGCCTTCAGCCTGCGCGCGCAAGGTGAAAGGAATCGCTTTATTTTCAAAGAGATGCTGTGTTTTAAGGTCGATTTGATTGAGGCTAAAACGCCGCCCCGTGGCTGCTTCTTGATAAGTCAGGGCGCTGTTTTGCAGGCTGATACCCGCCACCGATAATTTCCACGCCGAGGTGGGGAGCGGCGTTTCTGAGGGCGGTGTACTGTCCGCCAACGTCACGGGATGGATGGATGAAAGCAGGCTTTCCCAATTACCGCGCCCGTTGTTGTCGCGCTGTAACGTGAGCGTAACGCCTTCCGCGTCCAGTAAACGCACGTCAATTTCTCGCCACAACAACGGCCATGCCTGCACCGAAATCGCCACACGTCGCGCACTCGCTAACGGTGCGGCGCTGGCCAGCGGCGTCAGGGTGACGTTTTGCAGCTCCACGCCCAACGCCGGAAATAGGCTCCAGCGCATTGGCGCTTGCCATTCCAACTGAAGGCCGCTGCGGTCAAGGACCCATTGGCGAAGGGTGTCGCGGTAATCCTCTGGGTTAAACCAGCGACTCAATGCCACCCCGGCAACCGCCGCAATGACGCACAAGAGTAGAAAGGTCAGTGCCAATCCTCGTGCCAGCGTTTTCACAGCGGTATTCCTCCGGTTAATCCTGTGGCGCTTCTAATTTCAGTCCCAACCGAATCGCCCATGCTTGGGGTTCTAATTGGTCGGTGGGGGCGATAAGGCGCAAAGTGTGCCCTTGTTGTGCGGCGAGTTCGCGCGCAAATGCCACCAAACGCGCCGCCACACCGCGCCCGCGTGTTAAACGGCGCACGCACAAATGAGACAACTGCCAGCCCGCTTCGTGCCGCGTTAGCCATGCCGCCCCTAACAAACGGTCATTGAAACGACCGGCAATTAAGCAACCGTTAGCCAGACCCGCCTCAATCAACGCCGACGCCGACGCATAAGGCGGCAAAAGCCATGCCGGGGCGTCAGCGTAAATTTTGGTCAAATCCGCCTCATCTTGGGGGCTCGGCGTCACAACAGCTTCAACGACAACAGGCATAACCGCTCCTTTTGTTCACACAGGGCATACGAATGCACTGATTGTATGCCGCACGCCGCCCCACCGCATCGGATGACCCACACTCCGCGCCCCGCCTATAATGCACACCTTTCTTTTGCCCCCTGATTTTTGTGGAGCTGGTCATGGCCGAACGCAAGGCATCCGTCGAGCGCAACACACTGGAAACGCAAGTGAAGGTTTCCATCAACTTGGATGGCAGCGGCAAGGCGCGCTTTGATATCGGTGTGCCTTTCCTTGAACACATGCTGGACCAAATCGCGCGTCATGGTTTGATTGATTTAGACATTGAATGCAAAGGCGATTTGCACATCGACGACCACCACACGGTGGAAGACGTGGGCATCACCTTGGGTCAGGCGTTTGCCAAAGCGGTGGGCGATAAAAAAGGCATCGTGCGTTACGGCCATTCATATGTACCACTGGATGAGGCGCTGTCGCGCGTGGTGGTGGATTTTTCAGGCCGCCCCGGTTTACAGATGAACGTGCCGTACACCCGCGCCAGCGTCGGCAATTTCGACGTGGATTTATTCCAAGAATTTTTCCAAGGTTTTGTGAATCACGCGCTGGTCACGCTGCACATCGACAACCTGCGCGGTCACAACACGCATCACCAAATTGAAACCGTGTTCAAAGCCTTTGGCCGCGCGCTACGCATGGCGGTCGAACTTGACCCACGCATGGCCGGACAAATGCCTTCCACTAAGGGGTGCCTGTAATGCAAACGGTGGCAGTCATTGATTACGGCATGGGCAACCTGCATTCCGTGGCGAAAGCCTTAGAGCATGTCGGCGCGGGGCGCGTGCTGGTAACAAGCGATGCCAACATCATCCGCGAAGCCGACCGCGTGGTTTTCCCCGGCGTGGGCGCGATTCGCGATTGCATGGCCGAAATCAAACGCTTGGGCTTTGATGCGTTGGTGCGTGAAGTCAGCCAAGACCGCCCCTTTTTGGGGATTTGCGTCGGGATGCAAGCCTTGATGGAACACAGCGAAGAAAACGGCGGTGTGGATTGCATCGGTGTCTTTCCGGGGCGCGTGCGCTTCTTCGGCAAAGACCTGCACGAAAACGGCGAACATCTCAAAGTGCCGCACATGGGCTGGAACGAGGTTCAGCACAGCCTTGAGCACCCGCTTTGGCATGAAATCCCCAACGGCGGGCGCTTTTATTTCGTGCATAGCTATTACATCGAAGCCGCCAACGCCGCGCAGGTCGCTGGAAAAGGTCACTACGGCGTGGACTTTGCCGCCGCGCTGGCTGAAGGCTCGCGCTTTGCCGTGCAGTTTCACCCTGAAAAGAGCCACACCCACGGCCTGCAACTGTTGCAAAACTTCGTGAGCTGGAACGGTCAGCGGTAAGCCGTTTCGCCCTTATTTTTTAGGAATTTTTTCATGCTGATTATCCCCGCGATTGACCTCAAAGACGGCGCGTGTGTTCGCCTTCGCCAAGGCTTAATGGACGATGCCACCGTGTTCTCCAATGACCCCGTAGCGATGGCCGCGAAGTGGGTCGAGGGTGGCTGCCGCCGTTTGCATTTGGTTGATTTGAATGGCGCTTTTGAAGGCAAACCGATTAACGGCGACGTGGTGACAGCCATCGCGCAACGCTATCCGCACCTGCCGATTCAAATCGGGGGCGGCATTCGCTCACTCGACACCATTGAGCACTACGTTCGTGCGGGCGTGAGCTACGTCATCATTGGTACCAAAGCCGTGAAGCAACCGGAATTTGTCGCTGAAGCCTGCCGCGCGTTTCCCGGTAAAGTGATTGTCGGCTTAGATGCTAAAGATGGTTTTGTCGCCACTGACGGCTGGGCGGAAGTCAGCAGCGTGCAAGTGATTGATTTAGCGAAGCGTTTTGAAGCGGATGGCGTTTCTGCGATTGTCTACACCGACATTGCCAAAGACGGCATGATGCAAGGCTGCAACGTGGAAGCCACCGCTGCGCTGGCCGCCGCGACCTCCATTCCGGTGATTGCATCGGGTGGCATTCACAACCTCGGCGACATTCAAACGCTGCTCAACGCGCGCGCGCCCGGCATCATCGGTGCCATTACAGGCCGCGCTATTTATGAAGGCACATTGGATGTCGCTGAAGCGCAGTCGCTGTGCGACCGTTTCACCGCCTGAGGAACAGCACCATGGCATTAGCCAAGCGCATTATTCCCTGCCTCGACGTGGACAATGGCCGCGTCGTGAAAGGCGTTCAATTTGAAAATATCCGCGACGCCGGAGACCCGGTTGAAGTGGCACGCCGCTACGACGAGCAAGGCGCGGATGAAATTACCTTCCTCGACATCACCGCCAGCTCAGATGGCCGTGATACCACGCTGCACACGGTTGAGCGCATGGCCAGCCAAGTGTTTATTCCGCTGACCGTGGGCGGTGGCGTGCGTACCGTGCAAGACATCCGCAACCTGCTCAACGCGGGCGCGGACAAGGTTTCCATCAACACCGCCGCCGTCTTTAATCCTGAATTTGTGCGCGAAGCCGCCGAGCGATTTGGTTCACAGTGCATCGTGGTGGCGATTGATGCCAAGCGTGTTTCTGCACCGGGCGAGCCGGGGCGTTGGGAAATTTTCACGCATGGCGGACGCAAACCCACGGGCTTAGATGCCGTGCTGTGGGCGAAAAAGATGGAAGATTTGGGTGCGGGTGAAATCCTGCTGACCAGCATGGACCAAGATGGCGTCAAAAGCGGCTACGACCTTGGCGTGACACGCGCTATTTCTGAAGCCGTTAGCGTGCCGGTGATTGCGTCGGGTGGCGTGGGTAATTTGGAACACCTCGCAGCGGGCATTCTCGACGGCAAAGCCGATGCCGTACTCGCGGCCAGTATTTTCCATTTCGGTGAATACAGCATTCCTGAAGCCAAAGCCTATTTGGCCGCGCGCGGAATTGTGGTGCGCTGATTCAGTTGCGTTGCTTCTGCCCATAAAAAAGCCCGTCATCTAACGGGCTTTTTGGGTCATGCGGTTTGCTCAGTTCACATTAGAACTTGTAGCCCACGCCGACCATGTATACGAACGGATCAACTTCAACATCAACAGACACTTTATTACCGGCCAAATACGTTGTGCCTTCGGTGTCAATGTCGATGTAGCGTACTTGGGCGTTTACCAGCCAATTATCGGTCAGCATGAAATCAGCGCCCAGTTGTGCAGCCACACCCACCGAATTATCCAGTTCTAACCCACGAAAGCCTTTGCCTTCTGCCGAGCTGCTCAAGCTGGTATCAAAAAACGCCGTGTAATTCAGACCCAAACCAACATACGGCTGAACAGCGGATTTGCTGTCTAACGGATAGTAAACAAGGCTCAACGTCGGTGGCAGGTGCTTGGTATCGCCCAAGCTGCCATTCAAACCATTAAGCGGTGCAGGAATGCCCTTTACGCCAACGCTGTGACTGAACGGCGTTGCCGCCAGTAATTCGATACCGACTTTATCCGTCAGCATATAAGCGAAGTTCAAACCTAACTGAGTATCAGAATCCAAGGTCGCTTTAGAGCCGCCGATGGTGCCCAAGGTAGCATGACGGATGTCGCTGCTGTCTTCACGCGGGTCAACGGTCACGGCACCCGCACGAACAACGATGTCACCTGCCTCAAAGGCATGAGCGAGTGGAGCAACAGCAGCCAGAGCGAGCAGGGAAGCACCCAGAATGTTACGCATCATGTTGGAAACCTCTTGCGTTTATGCTTTATCGGATGGGCCTAGTTTAGGCCCGCACATTCATACACTGTTTTGACTTGGCTCAACAGCCAGTCATCCTTCTAAAGTACGGGTTTAGTACAAGGCTTGGTATAAACGACGGCGATACGTTGTCACCAATGGGTGCTCATTTCCTAATAAATCAAAGACTTGCACCAACGTCTTGCGTGGCAAATCATCGCCATAACTGCGATTACGCACAAACAACCGTAACAACGCATCCAATGCCGTTTCATATTGCTGACGCGCTAATTGATGAATCGCTAACTGCCACGCGGCCTCATCATCGTGCGCGTTTTGCGCGAGGCGCGTTTTTAAATCAGCCACATCAGGCAAATCCGCCGCCTGACGCAAGAAGGTTAATTGCGCGCGCGCAGCGGCCAATTCTTGTTTATGGCCATCACCGCAGACCGCATTCAACACCACGTCCGCTTCAGCCAATTCGCCACGCTCCGCCAAACAACGGGCGTACAAAATCAGGGCGCTGGCGTTTTCGTTTTCTTCGTGCAGCAATTCGCGCAAGGTTTCTTCGGCGGCGGAGGCTTGCCCGGCGGCATAGTATCCGCGCGCAACGTCCAACAAATCCGCTGGCGGCACAGGCGGTTGCGCGACATGCGGCGCTAACAGTGCGCGAATAGCCGACTCCGGCTGCGCGCCCGCAAAACCATCCACTGGCTGACCGTCTTTGAACAGCACCACCGTGGGCAAACTACGGATACCAAAGCGCATCACCGTGCCTTGCTCCACGTCGCAATTCACTTTGGCCAGCAACAATTCGCCTTGATATTCCTCGGTAATTTTTGCCAACAACGGCATCAAGGCTTTGCAGGGCGCGCACCATTCCGCCCAAAAATCCACCAGAACCGGCTTATGAAATGAATTTTCGATAACCCATTGCTCAAACTGGGCATCAGTAACATCAAAGATGAACGGCGTTGCACTCATGGCAAAACTCACTGCACGCAAAAAAGAAGGCGAGCATGGTAAGTGGGGACGCGGAAGGCGGGAAGCAAGG
>CAZBNX010000010.1:16806-26111 GCA_964493255.1 uncultured Pseudomonas sp. | reverse complement strand
ATGATTACAAACCGTTTTCCGATGTGTCGTCTAGTTTGGATCGGCTGGTACGTTTCTTGGCGGGAGCTGTAGTAGATCGTCAGCAACGCTTGGTCAAAATTGATAATGAAACCTACGATCTTGTGAATGTTGATGGTGTGCGCCCCACCCGATTTACTTTGAATCGAGATGTAGCTGCGAGCTCTGATGATGTAGAACTGATGGGGTTGGATCATCCTCGGATCCAAGAAGAGCTTGAACGTTGGCGTAGTGTTTTGCCTGAAAATATCGGTATTGCTGTTGCAGGGAATGTAGAGGAACCTGTGCTGCTTTCGCTTTGGATGGTGGAAGCATTTGCTAAGAATGGTGAGCGCCGCGTTCTCATTCAGCCTATTGCGGTCAAGCAGGATGGCTCTCGGATTTTAGTGGTTGAGCGTAGCGTAGATCAATACTGGCATGCTGATGTGGTGTCGCCACAAATTCCTTCGGATCTACGACGAGAATTATTTACGCAGATAATTGAGCCTGCCTTGCAACGAGAGGTAAGTCATAAAGGCGTAGCTAACGATGAGGGTAGCTATTTGGCTGAGTTGATTGCCTATGTGGAAATTTACTGCTCCGATACGAGGGTTAATTCAACTTTTACGAATTAATAAAAAGCCCGCATTAAGCGGGCTTTTTGTTTTTGGTGGAGCCGGGGGGATTTGAACCCCCGTCCGTCAGCACTCGGCTATCGGTTCTACATGCTTATCCCAGTCTACTGAATTAACCCATTGCGGCCCGACGGGCAGGGTGCTTTGGGCGAGCTGTATAAGTTTTAGTCGTTACGTCTACAGCGAACTTGGCGACGATCCTGTTCTATCTGACAGTCTTTTCGGGTTTACAGGCATCCCCTAGAGACTGCTGGGGCATTAAGCCGCCAGAGCGTAGTTGTCGTCGTTGGCAACTATAAAAGCGTAACAGTGGATTTACGAGTTCTGTTACCCACTCGGCATGCCCCTCAAGTTTTGTTACCGCCGTCGAATCCTAATCGGCCCCAAAGACTGCACTTGACAGGTGGCGCGGAGTCTACGCCATGCGCCGCGAGAACGCCAAGCCTTTCACTTCGCGCAGGCAACAAAAAACCGGCCTAAGCCGGTCTTCTGTATAAAACGGTCGATTAAGCCTGAGCCAGCGCCTTGATGTGACCGTTCAAGCGGCTCTTGTGACGAGCTGCTTTGTTTTTGTGAATGATGCCTTTGTCAGCCATACGATCAACCACAGGCACCGCTACAGCGTAAGCTGCTTGGGCCTTGGCCAGATCTTTAGCGTCGATAGCTTTTACTACGTTTTTAATGTAGGTACGCACCATAGAGCGCAGGCTGGCATTGTGGCTGCGACGTTTTTCAGCTTGTTTGGCGCGTTTTTTAGCAGAAGGGGAGTTGGCCACCGTCGAGATCCTCGAAAACTGGGGATACCAAGATAAATTAAGGTGGCGAATCTTGCCGATGCAGCCCCCCCTTGTCAAGGCTGATGCCTCGTGTTTACTGGCCGCACGGCCTGCTCTGGCTTAAACTTGCCGCCTTTTTCCGTGCTGCACGTCCGGGGGTTGCATGTCGGGTGATACAAACAAAGGGAGTAGCCTGCTGCGTTCTAGCGCGGTGGTGAGCGTTATGACGCTCCTCTCTCGGGTATTAGGCATGGTGCGGGATATGGTCGTGGCGGCCTATTTTGGCTCCAGTCCAGCGGCGGATGCTTTTTTCATTGCCTTCAAAATTCCCAATTTTATGCGCCGCTTATTTGCAGAAGGCGCATTTGCTCAAGCGTTCGTGCCGGTGTTGTCGGAGTACCGCACGCGCTGCACCTTTGAAGAGGTTCGGCATTTAGTTGATCGTGTGGCGGGCACGTTGGGCGTGGTGCTTATGGGCTTAACCGCGTTAGGCATGTTGGGCGCGCCGTTCATCATTAGCGTGTTTGCGCCGGGCTTCCATGATGACCCCGCCAAAGTGCAGTTAGCGGGCGAATTACTGCGTATCACCTTTCCTTATTTATTGATGATTTCGCTGACGGCCTTTTGCGGCGGCATTCTCAATACCTACGGGCGTTTTGCGGTGCCCGCTTTTACGCCGGTGTTGCTGAATATCAGCATGATTGGCGCCACCCTGTTTTTAACGCCGTATTTCGCGCAGCCCATTACGGCGCTGGCGTGGGGCGTATTTATTGCGGGTGTGGCGCAGTTGTTATTTCAATTACCGTTTTTGTTGCACATTCGGTTGTTGCCAGTGCCGCGTCCGGCGTGGCGTGACCCGGGGGTTCGGCGCATTTTGGGGCTGATGGTTCCGGCATTGTTTGGTGTGTCGGTTAGTCAAATTAATTTGTTACTGGATACGGTGCTGGCGTCGTTTTTACAGTCGGGCAGCGTGTCATGGCTGTACTACGCTGACCGTCTTTCTGAGTTGCCGTTGGGCGCGTTTGGCATTGCGATTGGTACGGTCATTCTGCCGAGTCTCTCGCGGCAACATGCCAGCGAAGACCCTAAAACCTTCTCCAAAACACTGGATTGGGCGCTGCGAATGGTGTTGTTGGTTGGCGTTCCTGCTGCGCTGGCGTTGGCGATTTTGTCGGAGCCGCTGATTGCCAGCTTGTTCCACTACGGCGCGATGAAAGAAAGCGACGTGGTGCAATCCGCGAATGCTTTAGAAGCCTACGCGCTGGGTGTATTGGCATTCATGTTGATTAAATCCTTAGCGCCGGGCTATTTCGCGCGTCAAGACATGAAAACGCCGGTGAAAATTGCCGTGCAGTGCATGATTGCCAACATGGCATTTAACCTCGTGCTGATTTGGCCGTTGGGGCATGTGGGGTTGGCGCTGTCCACGTCGCTTTCGTCGATGTTGAACACGGTTTTGCTGTTGTGGGGCTTGCACAAAGCAGGCGTGTACCGACCTGAACCGGGCTGGTGGCTGTTTATGCTGCGCTTGTTGGGCGGATGCGCCGCCATGACCGCGTTTGTGCTGTGGCTGAATGCGCCTGCTGCTGAATGGTTTGCGTGGGGCTGGCAGCAACGTGCGTGGCAGTTATCGTTATTGGTCGGCGGTGGTGTGCTGGCCTTCGTTGTGGCCTTGGGCGTGCTGGGGCTGCGGCCTCGCCATTTGCGCCACTGAGGAGCTATCTATGAACAACACGCCTTCTTCTACGAAAACAAATTGCGTGGCGCGCTTGCGTGAAGAGCGCATGGCGCGCAGTCAGCGCCCCTTTCTGGCGCGTGGCTCGCGGGTGGTGCGCTGCGAACAATGCCGTCTAGCGGAGGCGTATTGCCTGTGTGCGTGGCGTCCGCAGGTGGAGGCACAGAGCGGCGTGTGTTTGCTCATGTACGACACCGAGCCGCTCAAACCCAGTAATACCGGCTGGTTAATTGCGGATGTTGTGGCGGATAGCCATGCGTTTTGTTGGTCGAGAATTGACGTGGACCCGCGTTTGCTGGCGCTGCTAGACGACCCGCAGTGGCAGCCGTTTGTGGTGTTTCCGGCGGAATATGTCGAACCTACGCGCGTTGTGCAGGCGGTGAGCGTGGCATCGGATAAGCGCCCGCTGTTTATTCTGCTGGATGCAACATGGACAGAAGCGCGCAAAATGTTCCGTAAAAGCCCCTTTCTTGACCGCTTCCCGGTTTTAAGTTTGACGCCTGAGCAACAATCGCGTTACCGCTTGCGCCGTTCGCGGCGTGAAGAGCATTTGTGTACGGCGGAAGTCGCCGCTTTATGTTTGGATTTAGCCGGAGATGAGCGCGCATCGCAGGCGTTGGATGCGTATTTAGATGTTTTCAGTGAGCGTTATTTAGGCTTCAAGCGTAATCAAGCCTTAAATGAACACAGCGACGCCCATGCGCGGTTGCAGCCATTTTGTAACCTCCCGCTACGCTGAAAGGCCGCAGCGGCGTTGGCTTGTGTAAAATCGCCGCGCCCCTATGAACAAAAACGTATGCCCGCAGCCTTCGAGTAGGCTCGTGGGCGTCCCTTCGACACATCAGGACCCTTCATGGCTTCCTATCAAATTCTCATCGCTGATGATCATCCGCTGTTTCGCAGTGCCCTTCAGCAAGCCTTGGCGCTTGGATTGGGTACTGACGCGCAATTAGCTGAAGCGGCCAGCATTGCTGACCTAGAAGCTCGACTTAATGAGCGTCAAGACTGGGATTTGGTTTTGCTTGATTTAAACATGCCGGGCGCTTATGGCTTTTCGGGGTTAGTGTTGTTGCGTGGTCAATACCCGCATATTCCCGTGGTCATGGTGTCTGCACAGGAAGAAGCCGCTGTAGTGCAGCGTTCACGCGAGTTTGGCGCGAGTGGTTTTATTCCTAAATCCAGCGCCCTGAGCGCAATTCAAGAAGCGGTGCGCGCAGTATTAGAAGGTGATGTTTGGTGGCCGCCACAGATTGAAGAAGCCTCCAGTCTCTCCGAAGAAATGCGCTTGGCCAGCGAAGGTTTAGCAAACCTCACACCGCAACAATTCCGCGTATTAACCATGGTGTGTGATGGTTTATTAAATAAGCAAATTGCTTATGAATTAAATGTGTCAGAAGCAACCGTAAAGGCGCACGTCACGGCGATTTTCCGTAAATTAGGGGTGAGAACGCGCACCCAAGCGGCATTATTGCTGCAACAAATGGAATCATTGCCTTCTTAATGTTTGACCAAGCTGCATTGGGCAGGCTGTGATGTATTTGTTTCTATTGCTGAGTTCAGTTTATGACTTCACCTTTTAAAGGTCGTACAGGTTTTAAGCGCGTGATTAACGCGGCGGGTTATTCGCGGGATGGTTTATTAGCGGCGTTTCGTGGTGAAGCCGCGTTTCGTCAGTTGGTATTACTGAACGTGGTATTGATTCCGCTGGCCTTCTTTTTACAGGTCAGCAATACCGAGCGTGCGGTGTTGGTATTAGTCAGTTTATTGGCACTGATTGTTGAGTTATTAAACTCAGCCATTGAAGCCGTGGTTGACCGCGTTTCCTTAGAATTTCACCCCTTATCCAAAAACGCTAAAGACATGGGCAGCGCCGCGCAATTTATCGCGCTGACCATGATTAGTGCCGTGTGGGGTATTGTGCTGTTCGGATGAGTCTTAACGGGTGCCGATTAAATCCGGTATCCGCCATTCATCGCTGCGCTGTACGCCGGCGGTCAGTTGTTGGCACAGCGCAACAAATTCGCGCATGGCGCTGCTTTGGTACTTCTGGCGATGCCAGATAAAACTAAAGCGGCGGCGTAAATCCAGCTCTGGCGTTGCCAGCGCGACCAAGCTGCCCCGCGCCAAGGCGTCGCGCAGTGCCAAGCGCGACACGCACCCAATGCCCAAGCCCGATTCCACCGCGCGTTTTATCGCTTCCGTGTGTTCAAGTTCTAAACGCACGGTGAGCGGTTGCGTGTGATGGCGCATTCCTTGGTCAAACGTGAGGCGTGTGCCGGAACCTTGTTCACGCAAAATCCACGCTTCGTTGATGAGTTCGTCCATTCCAGCCTGTTGTTGTTTGGCCAGCGGATGATGTGGCGCACAAAACACCACTAATTCATCGTCAAGCCACGGCGTGACTTCGATGTCTGGGTGCTGGCAATCGCCCTCAATCAGACCTAGGTCAAGGGTGTGTTGCGCGATGCTCTGTACAATGTGCCGCGTGTTTTGCACCAAAAGCCGCACGCGGCATTCAGGATGAGCCTGCATAAAATGGCCAAGTAATGGCGTTGCAAGGTAGTTGCCGATGGTGAGCGTGGCACCTAATTGCAGCGCGCCAAAACCGCTATGGCCTTGCAGCAAGTGTTCAATTTCTTCGGCGCGGTCCAGCAGCGCAACGGCGCGCGGTAGCAATTCAGCACCCAATGCACTCAGCGCCAAACGCTTGCCAATGCGGTCGAAAAGAGGGCTGTCGTAATGGCGTTCTAATTCAGCCAGCGAGGTGCTGGCCGCTGATTGGGACATCGCCAGTTGCTCGGCGGCGCGTGAAACGCTTTCAAGTCGGGCGATGGCAACAAACACGTGGAGTTGTCGTAACGTGAATCTCATATGGATTTGTCAGATAGGCTATATTCGAATTATTCATTTATCAGATATATTGCACTGATATAAAATCTGCCTCAACGATAACCAAACAATTTTCCATAAGGATTCAAGACGATGAGCAACCTGTACAGCGAACGCGTTCTCAGTGTCCACCACTGGAATGACACTCTGTTCAGCTTCAAAACCACGCGCAATCCGGGACTGCGTTTCGAAAATGGCCAGTTTGTGATGATTGGTCTGCACGTCGATGGCCGCCCGCTCATGCGCGCCTACAGTATCGCCAGCCCAAATTATGAAGAACACTTAGAATTTTTCAGCATTAAGGTGCCAAATGGCCCGCTGACGTCTCGCCTGCAACACCTGCAAGTCGGCGATGAATTGTTGGTCAGCAAAAAGCCCACCGGCACCCTGATTCTCAGTGACCTGAACCCCGGCAAGCACCTGTATTTACTCAGCACCGGCACCGGCCTCGCGCCCTTCATGAGCACCATCCAAGACCCCGAAACCTATGAGCGTTTCGAGAAGGTGATTTTGGTACACGGCGTGCGTTGGGTCAGCGAGCTGGCGTATGAAGAGTTCATCACCAAAGAACTGCCGCAAAATGAATTCTTCGGCGATTTGGTACGCGAAAAACTGATTTATTATCCGTTAGTTACGCGCGAGCCTTTCCGCAATCAAGGCCGCCAAACTGACCTGATGCGTAACGGCAAAATGTTTGAAGACATCGGTTTACCACCGATGAACCCCGAACACGACCGCGCCATGATTTGCGGCAGCCCAAGTATGCTTGACGAAACCAGCGAAGTGCTGGACAGCTTCGGGCTGAAAATTTCCCCGCGCATGGGCGACCCGGGTGACTACCTGATTGAGCGCGCTTTCGTTGAAAAATAACGGCGCTTAGTACGAAAAAACGGCGGAGAGGGCGACTTCTCCGCCGTTTTTATTAGGGCAATAAAAGCGGAAATTGGCTATTTAAGAGCGCCCAAAGAAAACACGCCAATCCCGTAATCAGTAAAAAGCCTACAGGCCAGCCGGTGCGTTTAATACCGCCTTCTTCGCCTTTTTTATAACCATTTAACATGGCGCGCACTAAGTTTTCTTTATGCAGCAGGCTAGAAGTAAACACGCCCGCAATGTGAATAATCACAATCGCCATCAGTACATTAACGATGCCTTCATGGAGTTCACCTATCCAGTCGCCGTAATCGTTAAAGCTGGCCCAGCCTGTTATTACGGTGCCTATACCTAATCCCAATAATGCCAAAATAGCCCACGCGCCTGCGGGATTATGGCCAATAAAATGTGCCGGTGTTAATGTCATTAAACTGCGTAAATACGCCATGACACGGCGCGGTGTAGCCATAAAATCACTAAAGCGCGCATAGCGCGAACCCACAAATCCCCACACTATTCGGAAAATAAGCAATGCGCCAAACGTATAACCGGCAGTGACATGCCATAATTGCCAGCGTTCTGATTCACTGGTGATATAAGCCACTAAAAAACTGCTTGCAAATAACCAATGAAATAACCGCGTTGGTATATCCCAAACCAGAATTTTTCCCGACGCCGCTGAATTAGTCGTCATCTTCTTCATCATGATTCCAGTTAGCGGGTGTTCTTAAATTGCGTTCGCTATAATCGCCTTTATCGGCTTGAGTATGGCAGGCGCTGCAATTACTGAATGAGCTATCTCGCGGCGGATTTGTGCCGTGTTCTTTGATAAACCAACGGGTTTTCGTGAGGCGTGCGCTGGCTTCAGTAGGCGCATCTTTTGCGTTATTCGATGCTTTTGACAGCAAATAAGCCAAAATTTCCTTGTGTGTAGCGTCATCAAGGGCGGCGTTTGTGCCGTAATGCTGTTCAAGATGGCTCATCTGTGTATTCCAGCCCGCTTTGGTTAATTTCTGCGGTGGATACGCCACATGACAACTCGCACATTCCGCAGTGTATTTCTGCGAATAAGGGCCGTAGTTATAATTATCATCAGCGACTGCACTGGCGGCAGCCGTTAATAAGAGTAATGTATGAAGCGTGCGCTGAAGTATTTTCATCACGGTGTCCTTTTATTTAACTGAAAGTAACCAGCTTAATACATGGCCTTTTTCTTCAGCCGTGCATTCACGTTTTAAGACATCATTGCAATTACGTTTGAACCATTTCTCAACTTTTGCCGCATCAGTGAAGCGTTCACTGTTAGCGTTAGGCGAAAGTGGCTGAATGATTTTATTGGTAACAATATGCTTGCCTGTGGTGAGCGGATTATTAGTGTGGCAACTGGCACAACTCCACTCGCCGCCTTGTTTATTATTAAAAAATTGATTACCTGTTTCAGAAGAAAAACCAGCAAAGGCGGGATTTTGCGCTTTGGCTGTTTGTTCATAATTCGTTAAGAATTGTTGTGGCGTGTCTGCCCAGCAAAAAGGGGATGCGCCTAACAAAGTCAGGACGATTAAGCGTGTGGATAATCGCGCGGTTGAATTGAATCTGAGCATAAGCCATCTCCTGTGCTTGATGCGTTGGATTCTTTATCAGCGAGATTATCTGAAACTTAATTCTTTACTGCGTTTCGGCGGGCGTTACTTCTAGTACGCAAATACAGCCCGGTTCAGGGTAATGCCAGCGTACTTGTAAATCCCATAAACGCACGCCGTAACGACGTTCAGGGTTAGGCGTTTGATAGGCCGGGCGTGGGTCTTGGGCGAGGCATTGTTCAATAAGCGCCACAACCGGCGCGCCCAATCGCTGGGTGGCGGCGTGAGCGTGTTGCAAAGCGTGCGGCTGCCAATGCACGGGGATGGCGGGCGGTGGGTTTTCGGCAATTGCGTTGTGTGCGCTGGGCACGCTGTCGGCGTAGGGGACATAGGGCTTAATGTCCAGAATGGGCGTGCCGTCCAGCAGGTCGATGCCGGAGACATGCAGGCACCCCGCCTCTACGCGCTCTAATTTGACCACCGATTGCCCGATACCATTCGGGCGATGCGTTGCGCGGCTGGCAAACACGCCGAGCGTTTGATTACCGCCCAAACGCGGTGGGCGTACTTTGAGGCGCGGCTTATCTTCTAACGTCTTATGAAATAAGAAGATAAGCCATACATGACTGACCTGCGCTAACCCTGAAACAGCGTCGCCGGTGTTGAACGGCGGCAACAATTCAACGATGGCTTGCGCTGCCGGAGCCAACAACGGTTGGCGCGGAATCGCAAACTTTTCTTTGAAGCACGAGCGCACATAACCGACCGGCTGAACGGTGTGGGCGTGCAAGGCAGCGTGGTCCGGCATGGTGATTTAGAT
>CAZBNX010000010.1:0-16706 GCA_964493255.1 uncultured Pseudomonas sp. | reverse complement strand
CCCACGCGGTCGAGTTGCGCTTCGGTGAGCCAATCCAACAGGTATTGGAAATCGGCTTCAGTTTCACCGGGGAAGCCGACAATAAAGGTCGAGCGGATGGTGAGTTCGGGGCATTGTTCGCGCCATTTCTTGATACGCGCGAGGGTTTTATCTTCAAAAGCGGGGCGTTTCATCGCTTTGAGCACGGTGGGGCTGGCGTGCTGAAACGGGATGTCGAGGTACGGCAGAATTTTGCCTTCCGCCATAAGCGGAATGACATCATCCACGTTTGGATATGGGTAAACGTAGTGCAAGCGCACCCAAACGCCCATGTTGCCGAGGGCTTCGCACAATTCTAATAAGCGCGTTTTAACCGGCTGGCCGTTCCAGAAATCGAGCTTGTATTTGAGGTCAACGCCATAGGCGCTGGTGTCTTGCGAGATAACCAGCAGCTCTTTCACGCCCGCTTTCACAAGGCGTTCGGCTTCGGACAGCACATCACTGACCGGACGGCTGACCAATTTACCGCGCATAGAAGGAATGATGCAGAAGCTGCAAGTATGGTTGCAGCCTTCGGAAATTTTCAAATAAGCGTAATGGCGCGGCGTGAGTTTGATGCCCTGCGGCGGCACCAAATCGACGAAAGGGTCGTGGTTGGCTTGCGGAGGAACCACCTCATGAACGGCTTGCACCACTTGTTCATATTGTTGTGGTCCCGTAACAGCCAGCACGCTGGGGTGAACGTCGCGGATGGCGTCTTCTGAAACGCCCATGCAGCCAGTCACGATAACGCGACCGTTTTCGGCCAAGGCTTCTCCGATGGCGTCAAGGGATTCGGCTTTGGCGCTGTCAATGAAACCGCAGGTATTCACGACCACCACATCAGCATCTTCGTAGGTGGGTACGATTTGATAGCCTTCCATCCGCAATTGGGTGAGGATGCGCTCACTATCAACGGTTGCTTTAGGGCAACCTAACGAAACGAACCCAACTTTAGGGGTGCTGGTGGACATGTGATGACCTCAGGTGTTCAAGAGCGCGTAGGCGCTGAAGCAAAAAAGTGCGCGATTTTATCGACCGCTCCTAGCCCTTGACCAGCACTCTGCGCCTAAGCTTTTCATTTTAGAGGCGTAAAAGCGACGCTATTTCGTTGACAGTCCTTGGGCGTTTGTCGCTAGATTCGCCGCCTTTTAATCATCATCTCCCGCAATACGGTTTTTCTAATACAGCGGGTGGCGGAATGGATGTAATGCAATCAATCTCCTCCGATGAAGTAACCCATAGCCGTTGGTTCGGTAAACTGGCGGCAGTACGACCGTTTCTCACTGTGGTTGTTGTTATCGCTGTTCTGACATTGATTTGGATGGCAGCACAGAAAATGGCCAATGAGGTGTCGTATTACGATTTATTGGCTGCGTTGGCACGCACGGCGCTGCCGGATGTGCTGTGGGCGGTGTTGCTCACGGCGATTAGTTTTTTAGCCTTGACCGTATATGACTTCGAAGCCTTGGCGTTTGTCGGGCGACAATTGCCGAAACCGTGGGTGGCGTTGGCGTCGTTTTGCGCGTATGCGGTAGGAAATACGGCAGGCTTCGGCCCATTGACGGCAGGGGCGGTGCGCTACCGTTTTTATGCACCGCACGGCGTAGAACCTGAAGTAACTGCGCGGATTGTGCTGTTTGCCAGCGTGGCATTTGGCGTGGGCTTGACGGGCATTATTTGTATCGGTTTCTTGCTGATTGGCGACGACCTCAACCGTTTGCCGGTTTCTCCGCTCCTTTTGAAGGTGATTGGTGCGCTCGGTGTCGCGGGTTTGCTGTGGCTGTTCTGGAAAGCGGGTCAACCTGAAACCCGTCTTTTGGGACGCACGTTTAGCGTGCCGGGGCGCGGCATTTTGTGGCGTCAATTTTTGGCCACTGTGGTGGATGTGGTGGCTTCGGCGGCGGTGCTCTGGGTGTTATTGCCGAGCGATTCCATCGGCCTGCCCGCCTTTGTAGTGATTTTTTCCGTTGCGATTGGCTTGGGCGTCTTGAGTCACGTTCCAGCCGGTTTGGGCGTGTTCGAAACCACCATCATCGCCGCCTTGGGTTCGCGTGTTGAACTGAGCCAAGTGCTCGGCGCGTTGGTGTTATTTCGTGTGATTTACCATGTGTTGCCGTTGGGATTGGCCGCGTTGATTCTCACGGTATTAGAAGTGCGTCGCGTGGCGAAGACGCCCATGGTAGTGGCGGCATGGCGTACCTGTAGCAGTCTTGCGCCGCCTGTATTGGGCGCGTTCACTTTTGTGACGGCGGCTGTACAAATTTTCGCTAATGTTACGCCGCTGAGTGCGCGCTCCGTTGAATGGCTCATTGACCGTGTGCCGTTGTCGTTGGTTGAAGGTGCCAGTTTTTTTGGTGGGGTATTAGCCGTCGTGCTGCTGGTGGTGGCACGCGGTTTGGTATACCGCTTGGATGGCGCGTGGTGGGTGGCTTTGTGTGTGGTGCCGGTTTCTTTATTACTGGCGTTATTGCGTGCCGCACCCGGAGAAGCATTGGTGATGGGTGTGTTGTTACTGTCATTATGGGGCGCACGCCGAGAATTTTCTTTACATGCTTCGTTATTACATCAACGCTTAACCCCGAATTGGTTATTAGCAGTGGCTACGCTGTTAATAACAGCGATTGCTTTATTATTTTACGCCTATCACGATGTTGAATACGCACACGAATTATGGTGGCGATTTGATTTCGGTGAAGATGCTTCGCGTAGCTTGCGAGCGTTATTAGGTGTTTTATTGACGGCTGTTGTTATTGCGGTGGGCGCTTTATTAAAACCTGTGCGCCATCCTTTAGCGTTACCCTCGGAAGCGTCGTTAGCGGCTGCGCTTGTGATTACGCGCACGCAGCCTTATGTAGAAGCAAATTTTATTGCCATGAGAGACAAAGCCTTATTGTTCTCCGACGATGGTCGTGCGTTTATTATGTATGGCCGTCAAGGACGTTCGTGGGTTTCTCTTTCTGACCCAATAGGCCCGCGCGAATGTTGGCCAGATTTAATTTGGAGCTTTATTGAAATGGCGCGCGGTGCGGGCGGGCGTCCGGTATTTTATCAAGCCAGTCCAGAGGCATTAGCGTTATATGCCGATGCGGGTTTGAGTGCGTTCAAATTAGGTGAAGAAGCACGCATTCGTTTACCTGAATTCAGTTTACAAGGTTCTAAACGCGCCAATATCCGTAATTGTATGAACCGTTCGAACCGCGACGGTTTAACCTTCTCGATGCTCACGCCCGAAGCATTAGAAACGCATTTAGATGAATTGCGTGAGGTATCGGATGCGTGGCTGACATTCCACAATGTGCGCGAAAAACGTTTCTCTTTAGGTGCCTTTGACGTTGATTATGTGCGCCAAACGCCTGTTGGTGTTTTGCGTCAAGGTGAGCGGATTGTGGCTTTCGCTAACGTATTAGTAACCGATTGCCATGAAGAAGCGGCTGTCGATTTAATGCGGTTCCGCCCTGAATCTATTCACGGTGTTATGGAAACGCTGTTGGTACATCTTATTTTGCATTATCAAAAAATGGGTTATCAGTGGTTCCGCATGGGGATGGCACCTTTAGCCGGATTATCTGATAGCAATGCTGCGCCCATGTGGCACCGTGTCGGGCGCATGGTATTTGAGCATGGTGAATGGTTTTATAATTTCAGCGGTTTACGCACGTTTAAGGCAAAGTTTAACCCAGAGTGGCAGCCGCGTTATTTAGTGGTTGCTGGTGGTATTAATCCTATGTTGGCGATGGCGGATATTACCGTATTAGTTAGCGGCGGTTTAAGAGGGGTTATTGGTAAATGAATTGGGGCCTTATGTTGCGGGTTAGCGCACTGTGTGCTTTGACCCTTTTTAGTAGTGCTCAGGTATGTGCCGAGCAAAATAATCCGTTTGAAAATGTAATGCCTACGTTGGGTAAGCCATTTTATTTTTATCAAAAAGACAAAATTCCTAACGGTGCGGTTTTATTATTTTCTGATGTAAATGGTTGGGGTAATCGAGAGCTGGAAATAGCAGGCACCTTGTCTAAAGCAGGACAATTAGTGATTGGTATTGATACCCCCTCTATGTTGCAGCATATGGCTAGTAGTACCGAGTCATGCGTGAATGTGATTGGGGAAATTGAAAATGTGAGTCGTAATAGTCAGCGTGTATTAGGCACGCCTTCTTATCATTTTCCGGTAGTTGCGGGTATTGGTCTTGGGGCTACGATGGCGGCGGCTGTTGCTAGTCAAACAGAACCCGCTACCCTTGAACATTTCAGTCTGGTAGACCCTTTGCCTCGTTTACCGGGGCAAAAATCGTTGTGTGCCTTGCCGGGTGGGCGTACGCCAGACGTTTCGTCGGAAGGGGCACAGCATTTTTTAATGTCAGGCACGTTACCCTTTGAAATCAACGTGTTATTAAGCAGTAAGGCAACTGAAGCGAGTCGTTTATGGGGGCGTAATTGGTCTGTAGTGCGCCCTGATATTGTTCGTGTACAAGAGTCTACCTTGTCCCCAGAAGCGGCGTTGCTGGAAGGTATTCAGGCGGCATTAACGCGTCCGGTAAAACCGCGTATTGCTGCATTAAATAGTAAAATAGAAGATGTCAGTGATTTACCGTTAGAGGAAATTCCAGTAACCACTCCGCCCGATACGTTTGCGGTGTTTTATTCGGGTGATGGTGGTTGGCGTGATTTAGATAAGGATTTATCTGCCTATCTAAAAGAAGATGGTTTGCCGGTTGTAGGTGTTGATGCGTTGCGATATTTCTGGCATGAGCAAACGCCAGAGCAATCTACACGCGATTTAGAGCGCATTATTCGCAGTTATCAGGAAAAGTGGGGTGCTAAAAAAGTAGTTTTAATAGGCTTCTCGTTTGGCGCTGATTTAATTCCAATTCTTTATAATAATCTTTCCCCTGAAATAAAAGCGAGTGTTGTACAAATTACTCTATTGGGCTTATCAAAAGACGCTATTTTTGAAGTAAGTTTGGATAGTTGGTTAAACAGCAAGCCTGCTGACGCACCTAAAACGCTACCTGAAGTCGCAAAAATTAAGCCTGAATTGATGCAGTGTTTTTATGGTGAAGAAGATACGCTTAACGTTTGTACGCAGTTAGAGGGTACAGGCATAGAAGTGATTCGTACCCGAGGCGGTCACCATTTTAATTACGAGTATCAATGGTTAGCAAAGAAAATTATTGAACGTGTTGAGCGCCCTAAATTGTAATTAAGTTATCTATTCTGCTCTCCGCTGACGTGGTGCGTGCCCTTTCCGAAAGGGCCAAGCCTCAACTAATGCCTAAAGTGAAGGGATACGCCACAGAATGCACAGTGAAGTGCGCTAGGGAGGGAGGTAGATTGTCAGAAGCAGAAAACCCGCACTAGGCGGGTTTTCTGGGTGTTTACCGGGCTGTTAGATTCAGTCGGTAAACAGGTATTTGGTTGCGGGGGCAGGATTTGAACCTACGACCTTCGGGTTATGAGCCCGACGAGCTACCAGACTGCTCCACCCCGCGTCTGATGTTGGCCATTCTAAGCTAAATCGCTGCTATGTCAACGTATTTCTAAGAAATTTGCCGAAATTACACGTTTTTCGTTCATTCTGCGTGCAATCGGATGGGCTTACCTTGCTCTGGCCATAGGCGTAGCTCACCGCTTGGCGAGAAATCCCAGCGGCGAACGTGTCCTAACGCATCAAAAAACTGCTGTTCGTGTTGCATAACAGCAGCCTCACACGCGCGCTTAGTGCTGCCAATGCGACTAAATCGCAAAATTTCACCTTCGATGCCGTAGCCCGCGAACCAATGATTGCAGCCTCCCGTACCGTAAACGCGCCCATCCACGTCAAACGCCATGCTGATATAGCTGTCGATAGGTTGTGTACCAATCCACGTCACTTTGTAAGAGTGATTTTGTGTGATGTCGGGAGCTGTACTCACGCAGCCGTTCAGCATAAAAACAGAAACAAGAGAAGCTAAGAATTTTTTTCGCATACAGCCTCCGCATCCTGACAGCGTGGGCAAACATGATTGCCAGCATGGCTGTGCCAGCCTAACTCTGCAATACGGCTTTCGGCGGCTGGAATTTGTGCGTCTTTTCCTAATGCACCATCAGCGGCGAATTCAAAACTTAATTGAGAGCCGCAGTGATTGCAGGCAACCTGCCATTGATGAATGGCTAACTCACGAAAAACCGGCCCGCGTGCCACAGCCACCCATTGCCCGGGTGGGCTAATAAGATGCCGTACTTTTTCAACAGTGAGACGCATGGATAAATCACGGCTGCCTTTTAATGATACTAAAAGAACGTCTTTTATTTTAATAGAGCCGCCCTGTCCTGTTACTTGATAGCGCCCCGGTGCTAATGCGCGGCATTCGGTTAATGTATGTTGCGGCGTGAGTAATCCGTAGCGAAAGTCATGCTCAATCATGATAATTAGTCTCGGTCAGTGGTTGTGGTGAGCCATGTTTGGATAAGCGCGCGCAGCATATCAAATACTTCTTCAATAGGCTGTTTTTGTTTCAATAAAGTTTCTAAATCGTAGCACGCTTGACGTAACTCGGGTAAGCCACATACCGAAATCGCACCATTCAAATGATGGACGCGGGCCAATAACGTATCGAGTTCGTTTTCTTGTTTGGCTGTCTCGATAGCATACCAATCACTGGGTAATCGTTCGATAAGTTGTTGACGCAATTGATGAATGAGTGCGCTGTTATGCACCGATGTCGATGTGTTTAATGCAAGGTCTGTTGAGTCGTTGTAAATAAATGGCGCGTTCTTTCTGTCGTTATTATTGGTAATCCATCTGCGTAGTGTTTGCAATAATTGTTGTTCACTAACAGGCTTGCTTAAATAATCATTCATGCCTGAGTTTAATAATTGACCGCGCTCACTAGAAAGCGCATGTGCTGTTAATGCGATAATGGGAACGGGCGTTTCTTTACCCTTTGCTATTTCTTTCTGGCGTATGTATTGAGTGGTAATTAATCCGTTCATATCAGGCATTTGAATATCCATAAAAATCATATCGAAATCTGTTTTTTCCGTCATTTCGATAGCCGCTTTACCGTTGTCTACTGCGGTGACGGTGACACCCATATCGGTCAAGATTTTCTGAATGAGTTGCAGATTAATAGGGTGGTCATCCACGCAAAGAATGTGGGGTGCTCCTTCTATAATATGTGGTGTGGAGGCGGGTTGCAGTGTTTGTACCGGTTGAAATAAAGAGTGCAACGATTGATTGAGTAAGTTAGTTCGTAGGGGTTTGGGTAAAATACTATATTGGTCTGTAAATAAGAAATCTTGATAAAATGCTTGCTCATTGGTTGGGCAAAATAAAAGTGCTTTACAACCTAACTCCGCAAGGCGATACAGCGCGGCTTTTACTTCTTCTTTATGCGTTTCAATCGAGCCAGTACCTATAACTACCAAGCGATAAGGTAGTGGGCTTTTTTGTTGTTCGCTTACTTTTTCAATTAATTCATCGAGTGAATCGCAAGATTCCACATCCAGCCCTAATTCTTCTAATTCGTTAGCGATTGATTCATGTGATAATGTTTGCAAATCAAATAGCGGTATACTGTGACCAATTAAAGCCAATGGCAGTGTAGGGGTATGATTTTGGTGGGGCGCAAGTGGAAGATGCAAGCGAATCCAAAAATGTGCGCCTTGGCGATATTCACTTTCTACACCGATATCACCATTCATCGTGTCGATGATTTTTTTTGCGATGGCGAGTCCTAGTCCGGTGCCTTTTCCTTGTGCGTTTTCGTTTCTATCGAGTTGATGAAACGGTCGGAATAATGTTCTTAATTCATCGGGCAGAAATCCAAGTCCATTATCTTCGATGCGAATTTGTAAGTTAATTTGATTATTAACTTCACCTTCAAAAAGTGCGCGCACTAAAACACGACCCCCGGCGGGCGTGTATTTAATAGCGTTTCCGATTAAATTATTGAGTACCTGTTGCAATCTAAGTAAATCACCGATGAGCCTGCGCGGAAGTCTGTTGTCTATTAAGCTCACTAACTCTAAATTACGTTCGTGTGCATTGGGTGCTAACATATTAAGAGATTCTTGTATTAAATCCCTGAGGTTAAATGGTGTGGGTTCCAGCATGAATTTGCCTGCTTCAATTTTGGACATATCCAGTAACTCATTGATAACAGACAATAAATGATAGGAAGATTGCTCAATTGTATTTAAATAGTCGCGTTGTTGATTGTTTAGTGTGGTTTTTTGTAATTGTCGAATGAATCCTAAAATACCATTTAATGGCGTGCGGATTTCATGGCTCATGTTTGTGAGAAATTCTGACTTTATCTTTGAACCTTCAACAGCTTCCCGGCGGGCTAAATCAAGCTCGATACTTTGTACTTCAAAGTTTTCTAATGATTGTGTGAGTTCTAAAACCCTGGCAGGTAATTCTGAATATTGAAGATTTTCTTCGTGAGCAATACGGATTCGCTCCAATAATATATTGATGTGTTTAGTGAGCTTGTCGAAGTCGGGGCAGTTGAAGGTAGGTAAATTAGCTGTGAAGAAATCATGCGTATTGTTAGGGATGGATTTGCTAATGGTACGGATAGGACGATAAATGGTTCTGGCTAAGTAAGCGGCGACTAATATGCTGAATAAAAGAGACACTAAGCCAAAACACAGGCTAATTAATAAGCCGCGATAGCCGCGCATTAATGCGCTCATGTGCGATATTTCTATTTCAATCCAGCCTAATAAAGGATCGTGTTTAATATCGCTTTTTTGCTCGCTGTCGCCTAATTGATGGTGTGCGTAAATAGGTAATATAAAAACACTACTTTGAAAGTCACGCCATACGTTTAATCGTTGCGGGTCGGGGGTTGGGAGTTTTGGGTTACGCATAATGCGTGGGCCAGCGTGTACTAAGGTTTGACCTTGATTGTCAGAAAGCGTCACCGCGCGTACATCGGCACGTTCCAGCGTCCGATTAGCCAATTGTTGTAAACGCGCCGTGTCTTTGTTTTGTAGTGGTTCGCTGGCAACGGGCGCTAGATGTTCAATTAACAGCCGACCGTGCTCAATCAATTGCTCATGTAATCTATCCATTTGCGAGATGGCAAATTGTCCTCCCAATAATATGGCTAAAACTAACGAAGGCGCAAAAGCGAGTAGCAGGGTGCGTTGTCGCAGGTTTAACGCATCAAACACGAGAGCCACCACAGAA
Organism: uncultured Pseudomonas sp.; assembly: GCA_964493255.1. Lineage (GTDB taxonomy): Bacteria > Pseudomonadota > Gammaproteobacteria > Pseudomonadales > Pseudomonadaceae > Geopseudomonas. Next base: position 7,508 of record CAZBNX010000010.1, on the reverse strand, counting down.
CTGAGCAAAAAAGTCAGTGTATTCCCTTATAACGAATGGGCAAGTGTTTATGTGGGTTCCATTATTTATTGAGGCTATAATTTTACCGTTATCATGTACGCCTTGACTTAGGCCCGCGAGATTGCGCCCATGACCCTGCAATACCCCACCATTGCTGATTTTGTTGGTAATACTCCGCTTGTGCGTTTGCAGCGTTTACCCGGGCAAACGTCTAACACCTTGTTAGTGAAGCTAGAAGGCAACAATCCGGCTGGTTCGGTGAAAGACAGACCGGCGCTGTCCATGATTGTGCGTGCGGAATTACGCGGCGCGATTCAGCCCGGAGACACGCTGATTGAGGCCACTTCGGGGAACACGGGCATTGCGTTGGCGATGGCGGCGGCCATTAAGGGCTATCGTATGTTGTTGATTATGCCCGACAATATGAGCGCCGAACGCAAAGCTGCCATGACTGCCTACGGCGCTGAATTGGTGTTGGTCAGTAAAGAAGAAGGGATGGAAGGCGCGCGTGATTTGGCGCTGCGTTTGCAGGCTGAAGGGCGCGGCAAAGTCCTAGACCAGTTTGGCAACCATGACAACCCGCAAGCGCACTATGAAGGCACAGGCCCCGAAATTTGGCAGCAAACCGGCGGCACCTTGACCCATTTCATCAGTTCGATGGGGACGACGGGCACCATTATGGGCACCTCGCGTTACCTGAAAGAGCAGAATCCGGCGATTCAAATTGTAGGCTTACAGCCGCAAGAAGGCGCGGCTATTCCGGGGATTCGTCGCTGGCCAGAGGCGTATTTACCACGCATTTTTGAAGCCAGCCGCGTTGACCATGTGATTGATATGGGGCAGCAAGAAGCCGAAAACGTCATGCGGCGTTTGGCGCGGGAAGAGGGCATTTTCTGCGGCGTGTCTTCGGGTGGTTCGGTGGCGGCAATGTTGCGTCTTTCGCAAACGGTCGAAAATGCGGTCATGGTGGCTATCATTTGCGACCGAGGAGACCGCTACCTTTCAACCGGCGTTTATGAAGCGCCGCAGACCTGACGGGCGGTCATTTTCTTTTTAACTTTCAACGGGCGTTGTGTCGGCACAAACCGACCGCCTAGGAGACAAAACAGCATGTCCTCAACTCCGAGTAGCGATGTGAATCCGCTTTCGCATCGCCACGGTGGTTTTTTGTCTAAAGAGCGCACCATTGCGGCGCCGGGCTTTAACCGCTGGTTAGTACCGCCCGCTGCGTTGGCCATTCACCTGTGCATCGGCATGGCCTATGGTTTTTCGGTGTTCTGGCTTCCTTTATCCAAGGCGCTGGGCATTAAAGAAAGCCTCAAATGCGGCGCGGAAGTCGGGTTTTGGGCAGAACTGTTCACAACAACCTGTGATTGGAAAGTGTCCACGTTGGGGTGGATGTACACGCTGTTTTTCGTGTTGCTGGGTTCTTCCGCAGCGATTTGGGGCGGTTGGTTAGAGCGCGTTGGTCCGCGTAAAGCCGGTGTCGTCAGCGCCATTTGCTGGTGTGGTGGGATGCTAATTTCGGCGATTGGCATTCATTTGCATCAATTTTGGTTGATGTTGCTGGGTTCTGGCGTGATTGGCGGGATTGGTCTTGGTTTGGGCTATATCTCGCCCGTTTCCACCTTGATTAAGTGGTTCCCCGACCGTCGCGGCATGGCGACCGGCATGGCGATTATGGGATTTGGTGGCGGTGCCATGATTGGTTCACCGCTTGCCGCTGACCTGATGAAATACTTTGCCACGCCAACGGATATGGGCGTTGCGCAAACCTTTGTGGTGATGGCGCTGCTGTATTTCGTCTTCATGCTGGGCGGCGCGTTGGCGTACCGCATCCCGCCTTCAGGCTGGACGCCCGACGGTTGGACGCCGCCTGCCGCTCACGTCAATAACGCGATGATTACGCAGCACCATGTTCATGTGAAAAAAGTGTGGGGCATTCCACAGTTTTGGCTGATTTGGATGGTGCTCTGCATGAACGTTTCTGCGGGTATCGGCGTGATTGGTATGGCCAGCCCGATGCTGCAAGAGGTGTTTGGCGGCAGTTTGATTGGCATCACCGCCAAATTCAGCGAACTGGATAAAACGCAACTCACGGCGATTGCCGGTGTCGCGGCGGGTTTCACGGCGCTGCTGAGTTTGTTCAACATTGGCGGTCGTTTTTTCTGGGCGAGCTTGTCGGACAAGCTGGGCCGCAAAATGACCTATGTCGTGTTTTTCGTGTTGGGCGGTTTGTTGTACGCCAGCGTTCCCAGCAGTGCCCAAGCGGGTTCCATGCTGTTATTTGTGGGCGCGTTTTGCGTCATTTTGAGCATGTATGGCGGCGGTTTCGCTACCGTTCCTGCCTATCTCGCGGATTTATTCGGCACGCAAATGGTGAGCGCGATTCACGGTCGCTTGCTGACGGCATGGGCAACGGCGGGCATTCTTGGCCCGGTTGTGGTCAATTACATGCGCGATTATCAGTTGGGTTTGGGCATCCCGCGTGAGCAGGTTTATAACCAAACCATGTACATCCTCGTCGGTATGTTGGCGATTGGTTTGCTGTGTAACCTGCTGGTGCGTCCGTTAAATCCCAAGCACTACATGAGTGATGCGGAATTAGCCGAAGAAAAACGCATCGCCCGTGAGCGCGCCGTGGCTGCTGAAGTGGGTGCCGGTGATTTGACCTTCCATCGCACCAATACGCTGCTAGTGGCGGCGGCATGGGCTGTGGTCGGTATTCCGTTGGCGTGGGGTGTGTATCGTACGGCGTTAAGTGTCGCTAAGTTCTTCCAATAAGCCGTAACCCCGAGCGCGGCGGCCTCCGTATGACGTGGGGCCGCCGTCTCTTTTTTTAATCGTCTCTTTTTGATGAGGTAACTTCATGGCCAAGCGGCAAACCGGGCTGCGTTTTCAGCCGAGCAGTGGTGCGCGCAGCACGTCCGTTCCGGTCGGAATGAAACAGCGCCTTGAGATTACGCGCTTGGCTCATGACGGGCGCGGCATCGCACATGACGCCGGGCGCACATGGTTCGTGGCGGGGGCGTTGCCCGGCGAGCAGGTCGAGGCGCGTGTGTTAGCGGCGCGCAGCACCGTGGTGGAAGCGCGCCTTGAGCGGTTATTGGTTGCCAGTCCTGAACGCCGCTCGCCGCCGTGTGCGTTGGCCGGTCAGTGTGGTGGTTGTACCGTGCAGCATTTGCCGCACGCGCAACAAATGGCTCTTAAACAGGAGGCACTGGCCAGCCAATTGCAGCGCGTGGCCGCCGTTGTCCCTGAAGAATGGGCCGCGCCGTTGGTGGGGTCTGAGTTGGGCTATCGGCGTCGTGCGCGGGTGGCGGTGCGTTGGGATGTCAAAGGGCGTCATTTAGAAGTCGGATTTCGTGCGGCGTCTAGTCAGTCCATCGTCGGGATTGAGCACTGCCCGGTTTTGGTGCCAGCCTTACAGCCTGTGTTTGCGGCGTTACCGGCGCAGTTGCGCGCGTTGCAGCGCCCCGCCGCGATTGGTCATGTGGAATTATTTGCGGGAACGCACGTGGCGCTGTTAGTGCGTCACACGAAACCCTTAACCGCTGAAGACCAGCACGCCTTGCGTGCGTTTTGTACCGAACAAGGTTTGCAGTTGTGGTGGCAGGGTGAAGGTGCGCCACAACCCGATGATTCAAAAGCAGTTTTAAGTTTTCAGATTCTGCAAAACAGCCTCACGCTGGCTTATCAACCCGGCGATTTTGTGCAGGTCAATGAAGCCGTTAATGAGCAGATGATTGTTCAGGCGTTGGCATGGTTAGCACCGCAACCGCATGAACGTGTGTTGGATTTGTTCTGTGGCTTAGGCAATTTTTCGTTGCCCTTAGCGCAGCGCGTTCGTCAGGTGGTGGGTGTGGAAGCAGTGCGCGAAATGGTGGAACGCGCACGCGACAACGCACAAGCTAACGCATTGAATAATGTGCAGTTTTATCAGGCAGATTTGTCAGAATTTACCGTAAATGCCCCGTGGGCTCAGACCGCCTTTGATGCGGTACTCCTCGACCCGCCGCGTGATGGCGCTGCGGGTGTGGTGGAAAAAATACGCGCATTGGGCGCGCGTCGGGTGCTGTATGTGTCATGCAACCCGGCTACGTTGGCGCGCGATGCGGCCAGTTTGGCGGCTCAAGGGTATCGGCTCAAACGCGCCGGTATCCTTGATATGTTTCCGCAAACGGCGCACGTCGAGGCAATGGCGTTGTTCGAGCTTGGCGAATAACGTGCGTGACGTGCCGTCATCGTCGGTAATAACAAGCATGTGCGATGAGGGGTAGCACCCACATCGCACCACGAAGCAATCCCGGTGCATACAAACTGGGTAAGGCAGGAAGGCGAAAATGGTACAAGTAAGAGCGCAACAGCCCGTCAACACGGATGGCAGCATCAACCTTGAAGCGTGGTTGGATCATATGCAGTGCCTTGAACCGGCGTTGGAGCGTGAAGGTTTGCGCCGTGCTTGTGAGCTGGCTCGTGAGGTCGAAGAAAAAGCGGTGGCCGCCAAGCACATTTGGGCAGAAGGCACATCGAGTTTCCGCACCGGGTTAGAAATCGCTGAAATTCTGGCTGATTTGCGCCTCGACCAAGAATCGCTCATGGCGGCGGTGCTTTATCGCGCGGTGCGTGAAGGCAAATTGCCGCTGCCGCAGGTCGAGAAAGAATTTGGTGCGAGCGTCGCCAATTTGATTGAAGGCGTGCGCCGTATGGCGGCGATTAGTGCCAGCCTGAACCCGCGTAAATCTTTAGGGCTGGACCAACAATCACAGGTTGAAAACCTGCGAAAAATGCTGGTTTCCATGATTGATGATGTGCGAGTCGCGCTCATCAAGCTGGCCGAACGTACTTGTGCCATTCGCGCTGTGAAAGATTCGGCTGATGAAAAACGCTACCGTGTTGCGCGCGAAGTCTTTGATATTTATGCACCTTTAGCGCATCGCTTAGGGATTGGGCACATTAAATGGGAACTGGAAGACCTGTCTTTTCGTTATCTGGAGCCGGAGCAATACAAACAAATTGCCCGCCTTCTGGATGAGCGCCGTTTAGACCGCCAGCAATATATCAGTGATGTGATGGCGCACCTTCGCAGCGCCTTAAATGAAGCTGGTATTCAAGCCGACATAAGTGGTCGTGCTAAACACATTTACTCGATTTGGCGCAAAATGCAGCGAAAAGGGCTGGAATTTAGCCAAATTTACGACGTTCGTGCCGTTCGTGTGTTAGTGCCGGAAGTGCGTGATTGCTACACCGCGTTGGGCATCGTGCATGCCTTGTGGCGGCACATTCCCAAAGAATTTGATGACTACATCGCCAATCCCAAAGAAAACGGCTACCGCTCGTTGCACACGGCGGTGATTGGCCCCGAGGGTAAAGTGTTAGAGGTGCAAATTCGCACCGAAGCGATGCACGAAGAAGCCGAATTGGGCGTGTGCGCACACTGGTTGTACAAAGGCACGGACGTTAATTCAGGTTCTAGCCATTACGAAGAAAAAATTGCTTGGTTGCGCCAAGTGCTTGAATGGCATGAAGAATTGGGCGACATCGGCGGCTTGGCGGAACAGCTTCGCGTCGATATTGAGCCAGACCGCGTGTATGTCTTCACGCCTGATGGTCACGCCATTGATTTGCCACACGGCGCAACGCCCTTGGATTTTGCCTATCGCGTACACACCGAAATTGGCCATAAATGCCGAGGCGCGAAGGTCAACGGGCGCATCGTGCCGCTGAATTACAGCCTGCAAAACGGTGAGCAAATCGAAATCATCACCGGCAAGCAAGGCGGTCCAAGCCGCGATTGGCTCAACCCGAATTTGGGCTATGTGACCACATCGCGCGCGCGCGCCAAAATTGTGCATTGGTTCAAATTGCAGGCGCGCGACCAAAATGTCAGCGCCGGACGCACTTATTTAGAGCGTGAATTGGCGCGTTTGGCCTTGTCTGCCGTCGATTTCGACCGCTTGGCCGAAAAGTGCAACTACAAAATGGCCGATGATTTGTTTGCCGCGTTGGGCGCAGGCGATGTGCGGCTGGCGCAGGCGGTGAATGCAGCACAGCAGTTGGTTGAGCCGCCAGCCATTGCAGCGGACGACATGAGTTTGCTGCCAATGCGTGCCAGTTCGGTGAATCGCACCGATTTACCCGACGATATTCAAATTTTGGGCATTGGAAATTTGCTTACGCAGATGGCGGGCTGCTGTCATCCGCTGCCCGGTGACCCGATTGTGGGTTACATCACGCTGGGGCGTGGCGTCACGATTCATCGCCAAGATTGCCCAATGGGGTTGCAACTGGCCGCGCGTGAGCCGGAGCGCATGATTCAAGTCAGTTGGGGGCACGCGCCTGCGCGCACTTATCCGGTGGATATTGAGATTCGCGCGTATGACCGCAGCGGCTTGCTGCGTGATGTCTCGCAAGTGTTATTGAACGAAAAAACCAACGTGCTAACGGTGAATACCCAATCCAATAAAGGCGACAACACCGCCAATATGCGCCTCACGATTGAGGTTCCAGACATGGAAGCGTTAGGCCGGTTATTGACGAGAATTGCGCAACTTCCCAACATTATCGACGCTAAACGCTGCCGCGCAGGAAGTTAATCAAATGTATCAGTTGGATGATTTGCTGTTTTTAATGGCGCGTCTGCGAGACCCACAATACGGCTGCCCGTGGGACTTAAAACAGAACTTCGCCAGCATCGTGCCGCATACATTAGAAGAAGCCTATGAAGTGGCTGACGCGATAGAGCGCGCCGATTTCGCGCATCTTCCCGGGGAGTTAGGGGATTTACTGTTTCAGGTGGTGTATTACAGCCAGCTTGGCCGCGAAGAAGGACGCTTTGATTTTTCAACCGTGGTGGACAGCATTACGCGCAAACTGGTGCGCCGTCATCCGCATGTGTTCCCGGATGGGGATTTGTACGGGCCGCTCAATCAGCCGCGCTTGTCAGAAGCCGACATCAAGCAGCGTTGGGAAGCCATAAAAGCTGAGGAGCGCGCGGCTGAAGCGGCGGCACCTGAGCAGCTTTCGTTGCTGGATGATGTGCCGCGTGCGCTACCGGCGTTGTCGCGTGCGGTTAAGTTGCAAAAACGCGCGGCGCGGGCTGGGTTTGATTGGCCAGAAACCTTGGCCATCGTGGACAAATTGCACGAAGAGTTGAACGAAGTGCTGGAAGCATTGGCCAGCGGAGATCAAGCGCATATCGCCGAAGAAGTGGGGGATTTGTTGTTTGTTGTCGTCAATTTAGCGCGTCATCTTAATGTCGAGCCGGAAGCGGCATTGCGTGCCACCAATCAAAAATTTGAGCGTCGTTTTCGTTTTATTGAAGAAGCGTTGCGCGCCGTTGGGCGGCGTGTGGAAGAAACCGCATTGGACGAGCTTGACGCTTTATGGAATCAGGCCAAATGTCAGGAAAAACATGGCCTGACGTGCGGCGGCTAAACTTCGATGCCTATCCCATCGACTTTGTAACAGGAACCTCCCATGAGCATTTCCCTCCGTGACCAGCTTCT
>CAZBNX010000009.1:0-28320 GCA_964493255.1 uncultured Pseudomonas sp. | reverse complement strand
CGCAGCGATTTAATCGGTCCCGGAAAACATCAGCTTATTCCCGCCACGCAGCCGGTGGGGGATGGTACTTACCAAAGCGCACGTCGGAAAAACTCCACTCCGTTGGGCAGCAAAAAAGTGGGTAAGCCACTGCTGACGCAACACACCGGCTTGCCGCCGCGCGGCACTGAAGGCAGCAAAAATAAGAAACCAACGCAGCGACCAAAATCACGGTAAATCATCATGTTATTGCGCGGAATGACGTGGCTTGTGCTGTTTCAATTACTCGGAACGGGGTTAAACGTGTGGCTGTTGCCGGTGTTGCCCGGGCCGATTATTGGCATGGTGTTGTTGCTGGTGTTTTTGGTATGGCGCGGTGAAGTAGATGCACCTATCGCCGAAGCTGCCAGCGGTTTGCTGCGTTATTTGCCGTTGTTGTTGATTCCGCCAGCGGTCGGGGTGATAGCGTATGCCAAAACCCTTGCCGCCGATATTTGGGCGTTGACGGCGGTGCTGTTGATTTCACTGTTGCTGTCGCTGGGGTTCGCAGGCTGGTTGATGCAAACCCTTATTCATCGTCAACGTAAGGATTCTGAATCATGACCGGCACCTTTACAGCGGCGGCACAGGCAGTTATCACGCATCCTTTATTTGGTTTTGGCATCACGCTGGCGGTGTATCAGGTGGCGCTGGCGCTGTTTGAGCGCACGCGCTGGATTTTCCTGCAACCCGTGTTGTTATCGGTCAGCGCGCTGATTGCCGTGTTGATGCTCTTAGGCATTGATTACAGCAGCTACAAACAAAGCGCGAGTATGCTGACCGTATTTTTAGGGCCTGCTACGGTGGCGTTAGCAGTGCCTTTGTTTATGAATTTGAAGCGGATTCGCCAACTTTTTTGGCCCATTCTGATTACCTTGTGTATTGCCGGAACCTTGGCCACGGTGTTGGGAATTGGTTTAGCGTGGCTGTTTGGTATCGACACCGTGTTGCAAAAAACGCTGCTGCCCAAATCAGTAACGTCGCCGATTGCCATGTTAGTGGCTGAAGAAATTGGCGGTATCGCCGCATTGGCCGCCATTTTCGTGCTCATTACCGGCGTGTTAGGCGCAATTTTTGGTCCCGCGTTGCTCACGCGCTTGGGGGTTACCAGTCCTGCGGCGCGCGGCATGGCGATGGGATTGGCCGCACATGCCGTCGGTACCGCGCAGGCCTTGCAAGAAGGTGAAGAAACCGGCGCTTTTTCAGCCTTAGCCATGAGTTTGATGGGCGTAGCGACGGCCATCATGGTGCCGTTGGTGATGGCGCTTATCTAAGTTCGACGCGCATGGCTATAATCGCCGCCCCTTTTCAGCCGCCGGATCGCCGCAATCATGACCGAGTCCGTTCTCGACTACATGACCCGCTTGGGCCGCGCTGCCCGCGAAGCTTCGCGGGTCACCGCTCGCGCTACCACCGCGCAAAAAAACAACGCTCTGCTCGCTGCCGCGCGTGCGCTGGATGCCGCACGCGACAGCCTCATTGACGCGAATGCACAGGATTTGGCGAACGGTCGCGCGAACGGCTTAGATGAAGCCATGCTTGACCGCTTGGCACTCACGCCCGCGCGCATCAGCGACATGATTGAAGGCTTACGCCAAGTGGCCACACTCCCTGACCCCATCGGCACCCTTCGCGACATGCGTTATCTGCCGTCTGGCATTCAAGTCGGGAAAATGCGTGTGCCGCTGGGTGTCATCGGCATCATTTATGAGTCGCGTCCAAACGTCACCATTGATGCCGCGAGTTTGTGCCTCAAATCCGGCAATGCCACCATTTTGCGCGGCGGTTCCGAAGCCATTCATTCCAATCGCGCAATTGCGGCCTGTATTCAGCAAGGTTTGGCCGAAGCCGGTTTGCCTGCGGCGTGTGTGCAAGTCGTGGAAACCACTGACCGCGCGGCGGTGGGCGCGCTGATTACCATGCCGGACTATGTGGATGTAATTGTTCCGCGTGGTGGCAAAGGCTTAATTGAACGCATTAGCCGTGATGCGCGCGTGCCGGTGATTAAGCATCTGGATGGCGTGTGTCATGTGTATGTAGACCGTGCCGCTGATGCAGAAAAAGCCATCCGCGTCGCTGATAACGCCAAAACGCAGCGTTTTGCGCCGTGCAATACGATGGAAACGCTGCTGGTGCATCGCGAGATGGCCGCGCAGGTGCTGCCACCGTTGGCCGACATTTACCGCGCTAAACAGGTTGAATTACGCGGCTGTCCGGTGACGCGCGCGCTGTTAGGCGATGATGTGTTAGAAGCCACTGAAGACGATTGGTTTGCAGAATACAACGCGCCTATTTTGGCGATTCGCGTGGTCGATTCGTTAGATGCGGCGATTGAGCACATCAATCATTATGGTTCGCACCACACCGACGCCATCATCACGGAAAACTTCACCGATGCGCGCCGCTTCTTGACGGAAGTGGATTCCAGTTCGGTGATGGTCAATGCCTCAACGCGCTTTGCGGACGGTTTCGAGTACGGTTTAGGCGCTGAAATTGGCATTTCAACCGACAAGCTGCACGCGCGCGGCCCGGTCGGTTTGGAAGGGCTGACCAGTGAAAAATACGTCGTATTTGGCGATGGTCACGTGCGCGGCTGATGAGCAAGCGTATTGGCATTCTGGGCGGCACCTTTGACCCGATTCACATCGGGCATTTGCGTGCCGCGTTAGAAGCAGCGGAATGGCTGGCGCTGGATGAGGTGTTACTGATTCCCAGCGCGCGCCCGCCGCACCGCGATACACCGCAGGTTAGCGCCGAGCAGCGGTTAGACATGGTGCGTTTGGCGGTGGCTAATGTGCCGCTGTTGCAGGTCGATGACCGCGAGTTACGCCGCAACCGCCCTTCATGGACAATCGAAACGCTGGAATCACTGCGCGCGGAGTATGGCGCAGAAGTGTCGTTGTTTTTGTTGTTGGGTTGGGATGCTTTTTGTGGCATCGCGACGTGGCATCGCTGGCAAGAATTATTGATGCACTGCCATATTGCTGTTTTGCAACGTCCTGATTTTTCAGCCGAAACAGTGCCCGCTGTACGCGATTTTATCGCCGCACATGAGACACCGCTTAACGCCATCACAGGTAGCGCCGGACGGCTGACGTTCATCCCGCAAGCGCCTTTAGCGGTGTCGGCGACGACGATTCGTCGTTTATTAGCGGCGGGGCGGTCGGTGCAGTTTTTGGTACCGGACGCCGTTTTACATTATCTCCACACGCACGGCCTGTACCGTGCGTTTTCTTTGAATCAAGAGTAACCCCATGACAATGCCCTCTGAACAACTGGTCCACCTCGTCATTGACGCCCTGGAAGACCTGAAGGCCCAAGATATCGTCACCATCGACGTGCGCGAAAAAACCGGCATCACCGATTACATGCTGATTGCGACCGGCAGCTCTAGCCGTCAAGTGAAAGCACTGGCCGACAACGTGCTGGAAAAAACCAAAGAGCAAGGCGTTCGCCCGATTGGTAGCGAAGGTTTGGAAAGTGGCGAATGGGGTTTAATTGACCTCGGTAACGTCGTGGTGCATGTGATGCAGCCCGCCACGCGCCAGTTCTATGACCTTGAGCGTCTGTGGCGTGGTGCCGAGCAGCAACGCGCTGCTGTGTTGGCGGAGTAAACGCGCATCATGCGTATCCGTTTGATTGCCGTTGGCTCGCGGATGCCCCGCTGGGTTGAGGACGGTTGGCAGGAGTATGTCAAACGCTTGCCGCCGGAATTAACCCTTGAATTGGTGGAAATTCCGTTGAATACGCGGGGAAAAAACGCCGATGTGGCGCGCCTAATTCGTCAGGAAGGCGAGGCGATGCTGGCGCGAGTGCAACCCGGTGAGCGCATTGTGACCTTGGAAGTTCAGGGTAAGCCGTGGAGCACCGAGCAACTCGCCGCCGAGCTAGACCGCTGGCGTTTGGACGCGCGTACCGTCAATTTGATGGTTGGCGGCCCCGAAGGATTAGCACCGGATGTCTGCGCGCGCAGTGAACAACGCTGGTCGCTGTCCCCATTAACCTTGCCTCACCCGCTGGTGCGCGTGTTGTTAGGTGAGCAAATCTATCGCGCGTGGACGGTGCTTTCCGGCCACCCTTATCACAAGTAGTTTTCCCCATGCCGCAACCCATCCAACTAAAAGATCACGAACATGATGCCAGCCTTGTGCGGAGTCGGGCCTTGGTGGGTGGGTTATTTGTATTATTATTAATGGGTGTATTAATTGCGCGTATGTATTATTTGCAGGTAATACAATACGAGCATCATTCAACATTAGCAGAAAACAACCGTATTCACGTTCAACCCTTACCCCCAACGCGCGGCCTTATTTATGACCGTAATGGTGTTGTCATTGCAGATAACCGGCCTAGCTTTAGTTTAACAGTACGCCGTGATAGAGCGGGTGATTGGCGTAAGGTATTAGATACTGTTGTTGAAGTTTTATCGTTGGGTACAGAAGAGCGGATGCTGTTTGAAAAGCGGGTTAAACAAGGCCGTCGCTCCTTTGAACCGGTACCCGTGATGTTTGAACTGACGGAAGAGCAAATTGCGCTGATTGCGGTCAATCAATTCCGTTTGCCGGGTGTCGATGTCGCTGCACAATTAGTACGGCATTATCCACAAGGCGAACATTTCGCGCATTCTGTTGGTTATGTTGGGCGTATCAACGAACGCGAGTTACAACAATTAGATCCTGTTGCTTACAGTGGTACCCATCATATTGGTAAAACAGGTGCTGAACGCTTTTATGAAGTCGTATTACATGGTCAAGTGGGTTATGAAGAAGTAGAAACTAACGCGCGTGGACGTGTATTGCGTGTTTTGAATAGAACAGACCCGGTAGCGGGAAAGGATATTCGCTTACATATTGATTTAAAGTTACAGCAAGCGGCTGAAGCGGCATTAGGAGGCCGCCGTGGTGCTATTGTTGCCATTGAGCCTTCGACGGGGGGCGTATTAGCAATGGTGAGCCAACCTAGTTTTAATCCTAATTTATTTGTAACAGGCATCAGTGGCCGAGATTATACGGCGTTGCGTGATTCTATTGACCGCCCTTTATATAATCGGGTGTTGCGTGGTTTATATCCGCCGGGCTCTACGATAAAGCCATCTGTTGCATTGGCTGGATTAGATGCAGGTATTGTAACGCCGGTAACGCGCGTATTTGACCCGGGTTTTTATCAATTGCCTGGTAATGAACACAAATACCGTAATTGGAATAGAGTGGGTGATGGTTGGGTTGATTTAAGTGCAGCCTTGGCGCGCTCTAATGATACTTATTTTTATGACCTCGCTATTAAACTAGGCATTGATCGACTACATCAGTATTTGCATGCGTTTGGTTTAGGACGAAAAGTTTCTCTTGATTTAAATGAAGAAGCGCCCGGTTTGTTACCTTCTAGAGAGTGGAAGCGTATTAGTAAACGACAAGCGTGGTTTCCCGGTGAAACGGTTATTACAGGCATTGGTCAGGGGTATATGTTGGCAACGCCTTTGCAATTAGCACAAGCGACCGCTCTTATTGCAAATAGAGGTCGCTGGATTCGTCCGCGTCTGCTAAAAGATGCTAACGGCATGAAGCCCGAAGAGTTAATCGCGGCTGGTTTATTAGAAGACCGCGAGACACCGCCTAATATTACCGTGCGTGATCAGCGTTATTGGGATCAAGTCACGCGCGGTATGATTGAAGTTGTACATGGCGCGCGCGGTACCGCACATAAATTAGGCCAAGATGCAGCGTATTTAATGGCAGGTAAAAGCGGTACGGCACAAGTGGTTGCCATTCGACAAGGCGAAAAATATGACCGCAATAAAGTAAAAGAGCGCCATCGTGACCATGCGTTATTTGTAGCGTTTGCACCTGCCAATAATCCTAGAATTGCTGTTGCCGTTATGGTTGAAAACGGTGAATCGGGGTCTGGTGTTGCAGGGCCCGTCGCTAAACAAGTGATGGACGCATGGCTGCTAGATGAGCAAGGACGATTAAAACCCGAAAATAATGTTAAAGCTGATTCGGAGAGTCGCTAGTGAACAGTAATTTTGATCGCACGCTCTCTGATGAAGATGTTATGCGGAGACGCGCAACGCTTTTACAACGCTTACACATAGATGGACCTTTACTTTTATTATTGCTGTCACTGGGTTCTGTTGGGTTGTTTGTTATTTATTCAGCAGGTGGTAAAAACTGGGAACTGCTTATAAAACAATCAACTTCTTTTGGTATTGGTCTCGTTGCATTACTGATTGTTGCTCAAATAGAACCACGCTTTATGGCCCGTTGGGCGCCCTTGGCCTATAGTGGCGGGGTATTTTTATTGGTTTGTGTTGAATTGTTCGGCTACACAGCAATGGGTGCAACACGTTGGATTAATATTCCGGGGATTATTCGTTTTCAGCCTTCTGAATTCATGAAGCTTATTATGCCCATCACCATTGCATGGTATTTATCTCGGCAAAGTTTACCGCCAACATTTAAGCATATGTTAATGACACTTATGCTTATTGGTACGCCCTTTGTTTTAGTCTTGAAACAGCCTGATTTAGGTACTGCCATGCTGGTATTGGTTTCAGGTGCATTTGTTTTATTTATGGCTGGATTACGCTGGTGGTGGATTGGTACAGCCATGGCGTCAGCGATTCCGATTGCGATCGCCATGTGGTATTTCGTTTTACATGATTATCAAAAACAGCGTGTTTTGACGTTTCTAGACCCAGAGCGTGATCCATTGGGTTCTGGTTGGAATATTATTCAATCAAAAGCGGCTATTGGCTCTGGAGGCGTGTGGGGTAAAGGTTGGCTATTAGGCACGCAGTCGCACTTAGATTTCTTACCCGAAAACCATACTGATTTTATTATCGCAACGCTCAGTGAAGAGTTTGGTATGGTCGGTGTTTGTTTGTTGCTGATGCTATATCTTTTATTGATTGCGCGTGGATTGACAATCGCAGTGCAGGCGCAAACTTTATTTGGTAAGTTGTTGGCAGGCGGATTAACGCTAACGTTTTCTACCTATGTATTTATTAACATAGGTATGGTGAGTGGTATTTTGCCAGTTGTAGGCGTACCCTTACCTTTCATTAGTTATGGTGGCACTTCATTAGTTACCCTGCTTTCTGGCTTTGGTATTCTAATGTCAATTCATACACATAGAAAATGGATTGCCCAAACCTAACAGAGGAGCAGAATATGATGTGTCTTTTTAAAAAAATAAGTGCATTTTTTACGGCAAGTCTAATGCTTGGTGTGACGGCAGTTTCAAATTCTGTACATGCGTATGAAAATGCCGCACAAGTTGAAAGTTTTGTTTCTGAAATGACACGCCGTCATGGGTTTTCTGAAGCACAGTTGCGCCAAGTATTAAATGATGCAACACGGCAACAGCCTATCTTAGATGCTATTTCGCGTCCGGCTGAAAAAGTACGCCAATGGAAAGAGTATCGCCCTATTTTCTTAACTCCAGAACGAATTGGCCAAGGCGTTGAATTCTGGCGTAAAAACGCAGCGGCGTTGGCGCGTGCAGAACGGGAATATGGCGTACCAGCTCAAGTTATTGTTGCTATTATTGGCGTAGAAACATTTTTCGGGCGTAATACGGGAAAATGGCGGGTTATCGACGCGCTGACGACGTTGGGTTTTGATTATCCACCGCGTGCGCCATTTTTTCGTAATGAGTTAAAAGAGTTTTTATTATTAGCGCGTGAGCAACAAATCGACCCATTATCTGTCGTGGGTTCTTATGCGGGTGCGATGGGATTGCCGCAATTTATGCCCAGTAGTTATCGTGCTTACGCCGTCGATTTTGATGGTGATGCTTATACGAATATATGGAGTAATCCAACCGATGCCATCGGTAGTGTAGCGAGTTATTTCCACCGTCATGGCTGGGTGCAAGGCGATCCTGTTGTTGTACGTGCTCAATTAAATGGTGCGCGTGCTTTAGAAGGGCTAACGGTTGGGTTAGAGCCAACCGCATCCGTGGCTGATTTACGCGCTTTAGGATGGGTGCCTGTTTCTCCTGTAAATAATAATTATGCGGTGACAACTTTTCGTTTAGAAGGCGAGGCTGGAGAAGAGTTTTGGATGGGCTTGCCGAATTTTTACGTTATTACACGTTATAACCGCAGCGTTATGTATGCGTTGGCTGTTTATCAATTATCAGAAGCCATGCGGGCTCAATATCAGGGGCGCTAAATATGCGGTGGAGGCTGTGGGTTCTAGGGCTTTCTTTAGTATTGAGCGCGTGTTCTTCGCAGCCGCCGTTATCCAATGAACCTATACATAAACCATCGCAGGGTGGCGCTACTCCTTATGCACGACCTTCTCGTGATGGCGCGCCTTGGTGGGATGTTGATGTTTCAAAAATTCCTGATGCAACGCCTACTCCGCATTATGGTGCTGTAAAGGCGAATCCTTATACCGTGATGGGAAAAGCCTATTATCCTATTCCTGATGCGCGTAATTATAACGTAACAGGGACTGCCTCTTGGTATGGCACTAAATTTCACGGACAAGCTACTGCAAATGGCGAGAATTATGATTTATATGGCATGAGTGCTGCTCATAAAACACTGCCATTACCTTGTTATGTACGAGTTACTAATTTAGAAAATGGGCGTAGTGTCATTGTTCGTGTTAATGACCGAGGGCCATTTTATTCAGACCGAATTATTGATTTATCGTTTGCTGCTGCTAAAAAATTAGGTTATGCAGAAACAGGAACTGCGCGTGTGCGTGTTGAAGGCATTGACCCTGCACAATGGTTAGCGCAACAGGGTCGTGCTGTGCCGGTCTCTCAAGTATCTGCCTCTCCGCCTGTTATTATGAGTGCGCCATTAGAAACCTATACGCCGCCCCCTGCACAACATGCAGCCGCAGTAACGCCAGGGGAAATACCTTATTCGGCAACGTCGAATACAATAGCGCGTGGACTTTATTTACAAGTAGCAGCCTTAGCAAATCCAGATGCTGCCGAATTATTAAAAGCGCGTCTTAATGCAGTTGTGGGCAACGCACCTGTTTTTGTCAGCCCTATTGTTCGAGGTCAGCAGGTGTTACATCGTGTACGTTTGGGGCCGTTAGATTCCCCGGCTGAAGCGCGTCGCATTCAGGACACCGTGCGTTTGGCGAGTTTAGGTCAGCCAACCGTGGTTTCTGCTGAGTAACCTGCTTATTTCACTGAACTTTTTCTATCGAGAACAAAATGAAACGTGCCTTTTTGCAACGCATTGTTCTGATTGCTGCCGTGAGTGTTACGTCGGTGGTGAGTGCCGCAGAGCCGCCTATTCCCGCTTCACCGCAACTGGCGGCTAAGGCGTGGTTTTTGATGGATTCAGACAGCGGGCGCGTTCTTGCCGAGCAAAACGCCGATCAGCGATTGCCACCCGCCAGCCTGACAAAATTAATGACGTCGTATGTGGCAACCGTCGAAATTAATCGAGGACAAATAAAAGAAGCTGATTTGGTGCGTATTAGTGAAAAAGCCTGGCGGACAGGCGGTTCGCGGATGTTTTTAGATATTGGAAAAGAAGTTTCAGTAGACGATTTATTGCATGGCATTATTATTCAGTCGGGTAATGATGCCAGCGTTGCAATGGCTGAACATATTGCAGGCAGTGAAGAGGCTTTCGCTGACCGCATGAATAAAACGGCTGTTGAATTAGGTATGAAAAATTCTCAATTCCGTAATGCGACGGGTCTGCCTAATCCAGAACATTATTCGAGTCCGCATGATATGGCGACGTTAGCGCGCGCTATTATTCGTGTTGATTCCGTACATTATGCAATTTATTCGCAAAAAGAATTCTTCTGGAATGGAATTAAGCAACCTAACCGTAATTTATTATTATGGCGAGATAAAAGTGTTGATGGATTAAAAACGGGGCATACGGATGAGGCAGGCTATTGTTTAGTGGCATCGGCGGTACGCGATGGGCAGCGTTTAATTGCAGTGGTATTTGGTACCGCTAATGAAAATGCGCGCGCCACTGAAACATTAAAATTGTTGAATCATGGTTTTCGTTTCTTTGAAACGCGGCGCTTTTATAATAAAGGCACTGAATTAGCTAAGGCGCAGGTATGGAAAGGCGCTGAACGTCAAGTGCGTGCGGGGTTGGCAGACGATTTGGTGATGACCATGCCACGCGGCAGCGGTCAAATGGACCGCTTACAAGCCAGTTTGACGTTAAAAACGGACTTACTAGCCCCCATTCGTGCCGGTCAGGAAGTGGGGCGCGTGGAGGTACGTTTAGAAGGCGAAGTGGTACAAAGTACGCCATTGGTGGCGTTGGATACCGTGGAGGAGGGTGGTTTCTTGCGTCGCCTGTGGGATAGTATCCGCCTCTTCTTTTCCGGCCTATTTTCTTAATCGCGCTGGCATAAGCGCCGGACACCTTGCACGTTAAGGTGTCCCGCTAGGTCGGCTTTGCAGCCTACCCGAGACCATCATGACTGATATTCCCGCTCCTAAAATTGAGTTTCCTTGCGAAAATTACCCGCTCAAAGTCATTGGCAATGCCTCAGATGATTTTGCCGCGATTGTGGCGACCATCATTCAACGCCATGCTCCCGATTTTGATGCAGAAACAATTAGCGTCCAAGCCAGCAGTAACGGGCGTTTTTCCTCCGTTCGGATGCGTATTTGCGCCACCGGCGTTGAACAATTAGAAGCCATTCACCTTGAATTACGCGCAACAGGGCGCGTTCACATGGTGCTCTGATGCCTGAATTGATTGTGCGTGATTTGGGGCTTCAGCCCTATTTGCCGGTGTGGCGTGCGATGCAGCATTTCACCGACACCCGCACACCTGACAGCCCCGACGAAATTTGGTTACTTGAACATGAGCCTGTTTTCACGCAAGGCCAAGCCGGTAAAGCTGAACATCTGTTATTGCCGGGAAATATCCCGGTAGTTCAAGCCGATAGAGGCGGTCAAGTGACGTATCACGGCCCCGGCCAACTCATCGCGTATGTGCTCATTGATGTGCGCCGCGCTGAAATGGGCGTGCGTGATTTGGTCACGGCGTTGGAAACGAGTTTGGTCGCCTTATTGGCAGAATATGGCGTCAGCGCCCATGCGCGCCCCGATGCGCCCGGCGTGTATGTCGGGACAGCAAAAATCGCTTCCTTAGGGCTGCGAATTCGGCGCGGCTGTTCGTTTCACGGCCTTGCGTTAAATGTTGATGTCGATTTAGAACCCTTCAGCCGCATCAATCCGTGTGGCTATGCCGGGTTGGCCATGACACGTTTGTCTGACCTTGCCAACTCCCTCGACCTTGCCGCCGTTCGCGCGGCCTTGGTTCGTCAATTAGCCGCCCAACTCGGCTACGCTGAATTTCAAACCCTCACAGGAGGGGTAGAGCTGACATGAGTACTCAGGAAAACACCCAAAATCCGGCCAAGGTTGAAGCCGGTGTGAAATTGCGCGGCGCGGAAAAAGTAGCGCGCATTCCGGTGAAGGTGTTGCCCACCGAAGAATTACCGCGCAAACCGGATTGGATTCGGGTGCGCGTGCCGGTTTCGCCTGAAATCGACCGCATTAAGCAATTATTGCGTAAGCACCGTTTGCACAGTGTTTGCGAAGAAGCCTCGTGCCCCAATTTGGGCGAATGTTTTAGCGGCGGCACCGCTACGTTCATGATTATGGGGGATATTTGTACCCGTCGCTGTCCGTTTTGCGATGTGGGACATGGCCGCCCAAAACCCTTGGATGTGGATGAACCGAAAAATTTGGCGATTGCGATTGCCGATTTACGTTTGAAGTATGTGGTTATCACCTCGGTAGACCGCGATGATTTGCGTGACGGTGGCGCGCAACATTTTGCCGATTGCCTGCGTGAAATTCGCACGCTGTCGCCCGGCGTGCAGCTTGAAACCTTGGTGCCGGACTATCGGGGCCGCATGGAAATTGCCCTCGACATCACCGCGACGCAGCCGCCCGATGTGTTCAACCACAATTTAGAAACGGTGCCGCGTTTGTACAAATCATCGCGCCCGGGTTCGGATTTTGAGTGGTCGCTGGATTTGTTGCAGCAATTCAAACAGCGCGTGCCGGGTGTACCGACTAAATCGGGTTTGATGCTGGGTTTAGGCGAAACCGACGAAGAAGTGATTGAAGTGATGCAGCGTATGCGCGAGCACGAAATTGATATGTTGACGCTGGGGCAATATTTGCAGCCGTCACGCAGTCATTTGCCGGTGCAGCGTTTTGTTCACCCAGACACCTTTGCATGGTTCGCGGAGCAGGGTGAAAAAATGGGCTTTAAGAACGTCGCCTCTGGCCCGATGGTGCGCTCGTCCTACCATGCCGACCAGCAAGCTCACGGGCATAAAATCGGCTAATACGCCGCTGCATTTCCACAACCCGGCGAAGCGTTTGACGCTCCGCCGGGTTTATTTTTGCCTATTTTTTACTGTGAGTACGCGATTGCTCAAAAAATAAGCAATTTGTCTGGAAGCCTTGCCAGCGTTAGCGTCCAGCCGGTTCACGTTATCTTTTCCACAGACTTATCCACAGTTTTTGTGGATGGTTTGTGTGTTTCAGTTAGCGCGCTGTTGGTAAAAATCTAAGAACGCATCCGGCTTCAGCGGCGGTGAATACCAATAGCCTTGCCCCACATGACAGCCCAACTCCTGCAACAACGACACATGCTCTAGGCGTTCGATGCCTTCCGCGACAGTCGTAAAACCAAAGTTACGCGCCATCTGGATAATGGTTTCAACCAAGCAACGGTCTTGGGGGTTTTGGTCCATGTCGTTGACGAAAGCGCGGTCAATTTTTAGCACAGACAGCGGCAGACTTTTGAGGTAACTCAACGAGGAGTAGCCGGTACCAAAATCGTCGATAGCGGTTGAAAAACCCTGATGCGCTAACGATTGCAGTTGATGCCGTGCGATTTCTAAGCTCGACATCAAGCCTGATTCGGTCACTTCAACTTCAATGGCTCCGGCGGGCAAGGTGCTCTTTTTCAAGCGGTCTAGCAGCTTGCTGGAAAAATTAGGCTGCATGAGTTGCAACGGCGCAACATTAACGGCAATACGAAAATCAGCATGTACTGCGCCTGTATTTATCCACGTTTCTAATTGTTGAATACTTTGATCTAACACCCAATCGCCTAGACGTAAAATTTCACCACTAGATTCGGCTAAAGGAATAAATTCAACCGGTGAAATAAAACCCAGTTCAGGATGAATCCAGCGTAATAATGCTTCTGCACCGATAACACGCTCTGTTTCCAAATCGACTTTTGGTTGATAAACCAGAAACATTTGGTGATTATCTAACGCATCGTGTAGTGCTTGGCGATAACGTGTTTTCCGCTGTAATTCTTCCTCTATTTTGTGATGATATATTCGCCATAGCCCGTCTTTTTCAGGTAAAGCCATGGCAGCCATACGAACCAAATGCTCGGCGGACTGATATGCCATATTACTGTGACTAACACCGACGCGCGCACTGATTTGTAAGTGTAAATAATCAATACAGAAAGGTTTCTGAATACAAGACATAACCTTTCTAACGCGGTCTTCTAAGCCTTCATGTGGCAAATTAGCGAAACCAATTAACCACTTGGTGTCTTTCCAAATGCCTAACAGCACCGCGTCAGGGAAATATTTCTGTAGGCGGTCTCTTAGTTGTAAGCTAATTTGCTCTGTTAGCCCGTGACCGTGCAGGCGAGCAATATCCGTTAATCCAGAAAGCGCCATATTAAAAAGCGTCAAGTGCTGGTTTTCTAATTGTTGCGGTAAAATTTCGGTTAATAAAGCAAGACGGTTTGGTAAATGCGTGATGGGGTCTTGAAAGGATAATAAACGAATTTCCAGTGTACGCTCTTCAACAAGGCGCTGTAACATAGCTGCTTGGCTATTACGTTCTTGCAATAAAAAATGAACCTCAAGCGTATTGTGTATGCGTTGTAACACTTCTTGTCGGTCAAAGGGTTTACCAAGAAAATCACGCGCGCCGAGATTCAATGCCTCTAAACGAGAAGCGCGATCTATTTGTGCGCTGAGTACAATAACAGGGGGAGCTTGCGTACCCCATTCAGCGCGTAGCCACGTTAATATTTGATGCCCATCTAAATGGGGCATACGAATATCAAGCAAAATTAAATCGAAACGCTCGAAGGTGAGCTGGTCAGCAACTTCACGAGAATCTGTTAATCCAGTTAAGTGCGTGTAGCCATATTCTTCCAATGTGAATGTCAGTAATTCAACATTAACGGGATTATCATCCACGATGAGGATGCGTGCATTTGGATAGAGGCAAGATGTCATAAACGAAAGAAGGCTCACGGCGAACACTCCCTATTAACCACTGTATGCAGAACGTGCAACAGTTGATTTAAATTAAGTGGTTTAGTTAAATAGGCGGCAAAACCTGCCTCTACTCCTTGTTGTATATCATCAGGCATTGCACTGGCAGACATAGCCACAATCGGGATATGTCTCGTGGTGGGACAGCGCGCCAATAATGCCCGCGCTTGCCGACCATTCATGTCGGGTAGATTAATATCCATTAAGATGACATCCATCAATGAATTACGCGCAATTTCTAAGCCTTTATTTGCTGTTGCGGCATAATGCACATGAAATTCTGGACGTTCACTAAATAAATCTTTGAGTAGCTCTTGATTGGCAAGGCTATCTTCAACGCACAGCACGTTGATAGGTGTCGTTTTTCCGACCCATGTGTACTCGAAAAGTGAGGTTTCTTCGCGTGTGGCGGACAGGGTTTGTGGTGCATCGGGTGCCAGCGGTAATTCAAACCAAAAGGTACTGCCAATACCCTCTAAACTATCGACGCCGATATTACCATTCATGTGTTCCAATAATTTGCGTGTGAGGGCTAAACCAACGCCAGTACCTTCGATAGCGGTATTCTCAATGCCAACACGGGTAAAGGGTTGGAATAATTGGGTGATATTTTCCGCCGCAATTCCAATTCCATTATCAATGACGTTGATGCGTGCTTTGTGTTCTTGTAGTTGAATGCTAATAAGCACGCCGCCGTTAGGTTTGTTATATTTTATGGCGTTGCTGATTAAGTTAATGAATATCTGTTGCAGCTTAACGGTGTCAGCGAGTAGTTTTGTTTTTAAAGGGGAATTATCTTCTATTTTAATAGAGATATTCATTTGTGAAGCAAATGGCGTTAATGTTGTGATGGCTTCTTCTAAGATAAATCCGACTTGTACTGGCTCTATGTTTAGTTTGATGTGGCCTGATTCAATACAGGATAGGTCTAAAATTTCACTGATCAGTTCCATTAAATGTTGGCCGCTGCGTTGTATTTGTTCAACTTGACGGCGTTGGCGCGCTAATAGAGGTTGGTTGGTGCTGGCTAATAGTAACTGAGAAAAGCCAAGAATAGCATTTAACGGCGTTCTAAGCTCGTGGCTCATTGATGATAGAAATTCATTTTTAGCTAAGTTAGCACGCTCTGCCTCGTCGCGTGCCTGACGTAATTGCAGAGTAATGCAGTCACGCTCATTGAGTTGTCGATATAGTCTAATAAGTAGCGCGCACGTAGAACGAAAAGAGGCTAACCATTCAACGAGAGCCATATCGTAAGGGCGCGGACTATTGGCGATAGCAAACATACCAATAATTTCACCTTGGTCGATAATGGGTACGCCAAGGTAATTTTGCATTGTGGGTGTATTCGGTAAGCAGCCGTGACAAGGTGTGTTATTATCTAGCGTATTACAAATAACGGTTCGGCCTTCGATAAATACTTGTTCTAAAAAGCAGCTACTAGGTCTTTTTTGTGCATGTTGACATGGTTTTTTAGGATTAAAGCGAAATACAGCCGTTGGATTGTTATCGCTGGCAGCGTGAATTTTTAAGTAAGGCTGACCATTCAAATGCGTATTCACTTCACCAATGAGGGCGTGTTTACTGTCGGTTAAACGTAAAAGGGTAAATTTTAGAAAGTGCCATAAGCGACTGCCTGATTCTAAAGCATGGGCGTCTGTTAATCCGTTGTTTAGAATATCAAGTAATGCACCTGATGTATTACGGCCACCTGATTCAATGGAGGGTTGTACGCTAATTGCCTGTTGTCGCAATCGAAATAATTCAGCTACTTGTTCAGCCAGTATTTCGAGATGGCGTTGTTGCTGCATGCTAATGCGTCGAGGATGCGTATCTACAACAGACAATGTGCCCATGATGTAACGCCCATCCGGGCGAATGGGAACGCTGGCATAAAAGCGAATATGTGGCGCGCCCGTCACCATCGGACTGTTTGAAAAACGCGGATCCAGACGGGCGTCGTGGATAATGAGCGGCCCGTTGCTGTGCAGTGCGTAACGACAGAGCGACATGCCGCAATTCGTTTGTGTCGCTTCAAGGCCAACCCGTGCTTTAAACCAGATGCGTTCTTGGTCAATAAGCGACACGAGCGCAATCGGCATTTCCAGCAGCTCGGCGGCCAGTGTCACGATATTATCGAACGCTTTTTCAGGGGGCGTATCGAGAATGTTTAGGGCGTACAGCCTGCGTAGGCGTTCGCGTTCTTGGTCTGGGACGTACATCCGCTCGGTCAGCCTCTGTTTGCCAAAGTGAACTGGTGGCAGGGATTGTGCCGCTCCTTTTGTGTGAGCGTCGAGTTTTATGGGCCTACGCCTTAGGTCGGTTGCATGCGTATAATCGCCGCCTTTCCAAGCAAGATGCGTGCTATGCAACTGGTTCGAGGTCTCCACAACCTGAAGCCTGCTCATCGTGGCTGTGTCGCGACGATTGGCAATTTCGACGGCGTGCACCGTGGCCATCAAGGCGTGTTGGTGCGTCTGCGTGAGCGCGCGGCTGAGGCCAATTTACCCACCTGCGTGGTGCTTTTTGAACCACAGCCGCTGGAATTTTTTGCGCCAGAACGTGCGCCTGCGCGCTTAACGAATCTGCGTGAAAAAGTGGCGCTCTTGCAAGCGGCAGGCATCGACCGCGTGTTATGCCTGACCTTCAACCGTCGTTTGCGCGAATTATCGGCTGAACAGTTTGTGCATCACATTCTGGTCGAAGGGTTAGGCATTAAGCACCTTGAAGTGGGCGATGATTTTCGCTTTGGCTGCGACCGCTCCGGTGATTTTTCATCGCTGGTGAAGGCGGGGGAGCGTGAAGGGTTTAGCGTTGAATCGGCGCACACCATCGCGCTCAACGGCGAACGCATCAGCAGTACCTGCGTGCGTGAAGAGCTGGCCGCCGGACATTTTGCCTCCGTTGAGCAACTGTTAGGGCGTCCGTATGCCATTACAGGGCGCGTGCTGCATGGCCAAAAATTGGCGCGTCAATTAAATGCACCCACGGCGAATTTGCAGCTCAATCGTTTGCGTCCGGCGTTGCATGGCGTGTATTTGACGAGCATCGACATAGATGGCACGCGCTGGCCGGGGGTTGCCAACATCGGCAAACGTCCGAGCGTGGCGGGAGATGGTCGTGCTCACTTGGAAGTTCATTTGCTGGATTTTTCCGGTGACTTATACGGTCGCCGGTTGTGTGTGCAGTTTCATCAGAAGCTGCGCGACGAACAGCGTTTTGCCTCTCTGGAGGCGCTGAAGACGGCGATTGCCTCCGACATTGCTGCCGCCCGTGCCCACTGGCAGGGTCAACCGTTAGAGAACCCGACATGACCGACTACAAAGCCACTCTGAATCTGCCGGACACGGCATTTCCAATGAAAGCCGGGCTGCCGCAGCGCGAGCCAGAAACCCTCAAGCATTGGCAAGAGATTGATTTGTATGGCCAATTACGCGCGTTAGGTGAGCAGCGCCCCAAATTTGTGCTGCACGATGGCCCGCCGTATGCGAACGGCAATATCCATATCGGTCACGCGGTCAATAAAATCCTGAAAGACATCATCATCCGTTCTAAAACCTTGGCCGGTTTTGATGCGCCCTATGTACCGGGTTGGGATTGCCACGGTTTGCCGATTGAGCACAAAGTTGAAGTCACGCACGGCAAAAATCTGCCTGCCGACAAAACCCGCGAACTGTGCCGCGCCTACGCCACTGAGCAAGTGGAAGGCCAAAAAGCCGATTTCGTGCGCTTGGGCGTGTTGGGTGAATGGGATAATCCGTACAAAACCATGAACTTTGCCAACGAGGCGGGCGAAATTCGCGCCTTGGCAGAAATGGTTAAAGGCGGCTTTGTTTTCAAAGGCTTAAAGCCGGTGAATTGGTGTTTTGATTGCGGTTCTGCGTTGGCAGAAGCGGAAGTTGAGTACCAAGATAAAAAGTCGGATGCGATTGATGTGGCCTTCCCCGTTGAAGATGCCGACAAACTCGCCGCCGCGTTTGGGCTGGAAAGCCTGCCAAAACCCACTGCTATCGTTATCTGGACCACGACCCCGTGGACGATTCCGGCTAACCAAGCGTTAAACGTTCATCCTGAATTTGAATATGCGCTGGTCGATACGGGCGAGCGTCTGTTGGTGCTGGCTGCCGAGTTGGTTGCAAGCTGTCTGCAACGCTATGAATTACAAGGCGAAGTGATTGCTAAAACCCAAGGCGCGGCGCTGGAGTTGGTGCGTTTCCGCCATCCGTTTTATGAGCGTTTCTCGCCCGTTTATTTGGCGGAATACGTTGAATTAGGCGCGGGCACCGGCATCGTGCATTCTGCGCCCGCTTACGGTGAAGACGACTTCCGTTCCTGCAAACAGTACGGCATGGTCAACGATGACATCCTGAATCCGGTGCAAAGCAACGGCGTGTATGTCAGCGATTTGCCGTTTTTTGGCGGTCAATTTATTTGGAAAGCGAACCCGGCGATTGTCGCCAAATTGGGCGAAGTGGGCGCGCTGCTCAAACATGAAAGCATTCAACACAGTTACATGCACTGCTGGCGTCACAAAACGCCGCTGATTTATCGCGCCACCGCACAGTGGTTTGTGGGCATGGACAAGCAACCCACGGCAGGCGAAACCCTGCGCGTGCGTGCCTTGGAAGCCATCGAACAAACCGAGTTTTACCCTGCATGGGGTAAACCGCGTCTGCACGCGATGATTGCCAATCGTCCTGATTGGTGCATTTCGCGCCAACGTAACTGGGGCGTACCGATTCCACTGTTCTTGCATCGTGAAACCGGCGAGCTGCATCCGCGTACCGTTGAGCTGATGGAAGCCGTCGCACAACGTGTTGAATTAGAAGGAATTGAGGCGTGGTTTAAGCTGGATGCGGCTGAATTGCTTGGTGAAGAAGCCGCACACTACGAAAAAACCAGCGATACCCTCGATGTCTGGTTTGATTCCGGTGCAACGCATTGGCATGTGATGCGCGGCTCGCACCCGATGGGCCACGAGCAAGGCCCGCGCGCCGACCTGTATTTAGAAGGTTCTGACCAGCATCGCGGTTGGTTCCATTCGTCGTTGTTGATTGGTGCGGCGGTTGATGGTCATGCGCCGTATCGCGGTTTGCTGACGCACGGTTTTGTGGTGGATGAAAGTGGCCGCAAGATGTCCAAATCGTTGGGCAACGTGATTGCACCGCAAGAAGTCACCGACAGCATGGGCGCGGATATTCTGCGTTTGTGGGTATCAGCGACCGATTATTCGGGTGAAATGGCGGTTTCTAAGCAAATTTTGCAACGCAGCGCCGACGCCTATCGCCGTATTCGTAACACCATGCGTTTCCTGCTTTCTAATCTGAGCGGCTTTAATCCGGCGACGGATTTAGTGGCTCCGGCTGACATGCTGGCGCTTGACCGCTGGGCGGTAGATGCGGCGGCGCGTTTGCAAGGCGAACTGCTGGAAGCCTACGAGCAATACCGTTTCTGGAATGTGTATTCAAAAGTGCATAACTTCTGCGTGCAGGAGTTGGGCGGTTTCTACCTCGACATCATCAAAGACCGTCAGTACACCACCCGCGCTGATAGCGTGGCGCGCCGCTCGTGCCAAACCGCGCTGTTCCATATCGCAGAAGCCTTGGTGCGTTGGATTGCGCCGATTTTGGCCTTTACTGCCGAAGAAATTTGGCAATACCTGCCGGGCGAACGCAATGCGTCGGTGTTGTTGAATACATGGTATGAAGATTTATTCACGCTCGACGCTGACGCCGATTTAGGCCGTGAGTTCTGGGCGGGCGTGATGGCTGTAAAAGTCGCGGTCAATAAAGAGCTGGAAAATCAACGCAGTGCGAAAACGATTGGCGGCAGCTTGCAGGCTGACATCACCCTGTACGCCGATGCGCCTTTATTGGCCACGTTGGAAAAATTGGGCGATGAGCTGCGTTTCGTACTGATTACCTCTTACGCCACGATTGCGCCGCTGACGGATGCACCGGCTGACGCGGTAGACAGCGACGTCGCCGGTCTGAAATTGCGTGTGGTGAAAACCGGTCATACCAAATGCGCCCGTTGCTGGCATTTCCGCGAAGACGTTGGCACACACGCCGAGCATCCTGAGCTGTGTGGCCGTTGCGTGGATAACGTAGACGGTGAAGGTGAGGTGCGTCGGCATGCCTGAGGCCGGTCGTTTTGGGGCACTGCCGTGGGTTTGGGTGAGCGCGTTGGTCTTCGCGCTCGACCAACTGACCAAACTGTATTTTGATGGCAGCCTGCATCTGTATCAGCAAATCGTCATTATTCCCGACCTATTTAGCTGGACGCTCGCCTATAACACCGGCGCGGCGTTTAGCTTTCTGGCCGAGCATGACGGCTGGCAGCGTTGGCTGTTTGCGGTGATTGCGCTGTCGGTGAGTGCGGTGCTGGTGCTGTGGCTGCGCCGACTGCCGCGCCGTGGTCAGGGCTGGTTAGCGTTCGGGCTGGCGCTGGTGTTGGGCGGTGCTATCGGCAATCTATTTGACCGCATGGTTTATGGCCATGTGATTGATTTTATTCTGGTTCATTGGCAAGACCGCTGGTATTTCCCCGCCTTCAACATCGCGGATTGCGCGATAAACGTGGGTGCCGTTTTGCTGGTATTAGACATGTTCAAATCCCAAAAAACGCGGAGCGCGTGATGACAGAACAGCGTATTGGTTCCAATAGCCAAGTAACTTTGCATTTCGCCATTAAGCTGGATTCGGGCGAAGTGGTAGACAGCACCTTTGATAAAACGCCGCCCCACTTCAAGGTGGGTGATGGCAGTTTGCTGCCCGGTTTTGAGCGTGCTTTGTTTGGCCTGAAAGCGGGTGATAAACGCGCGTTGCGTATCGAGCCGGAGCAAGGGTTTGGTCAGCCGAATCCGCACAATGTGCAGCTCATGCCGCGCAGTAATTTTGAAAATATGGAGCTATCCGAAGGTTTGCTCATCATTTTTAGCGATGCCGCCAACGCGGAATTGCCGGGTGTGGTGAAAGCATTTAACAGTTCGGAAGTCACTATTGATTTTAATCATCCGCTGGCCGGTAAAAGCCTGACGTTTGATGTTGAAATCATTGACGTACAACCCGCCTAACGAGAGTCGTCATGCAAATTACCCTCGCTAATCCTCGCGGCTTTTGTGCGGGCGTGGATCGTGCCATTGAAATTGTAAACCGTGCGCTGGAAGTGTTCGGCCCGCCGATTTATGTGCGCCATGAAGTCGTGCATAACAAATTTGTGGTCGAAGACTTGCGCTCACGCGGTGCAATTTTTGTGGAAGAACTCGACCAAGTGCCCGATAACGTGATTGTGATTTTCAGCGCGCATGGCGTATCACAAGCGGTACGCGATGAAGCCGAGCGGCGAGGGTTGCGGGTGTTTGATGCCACCTGTCCGTTAGTCACAAAAGTTCACTTAGAGGTGGCACGTTATAGCCGTGATGGTCAGGAGTGCATTCTGATTGGTCACGCGGGCCACCCTGAAGTGGAAGGCACGATGGGCCAATATGATGCGCGCAATGGCGGCGCTATCTATTTGGTGGAAGATGAAGAAGACGTGGCTCAGTTGACGGTGCAGCGTCCAGAAGCGTTGGCCTATGTCACGCAAACCACGTTATCCATGGACGACACCGCGCGCGTGATTGATGCGCTACGTGCTCAATTTCCGGCCATTCAAGGCCCGCGCAAAAGCGATATTTGTTACGCCACGCAAAATCGCCAAGATGCCGTCAAGCAGCTTTCTGAAGGCTGTGATTTGTTGCTGGTTGTGGGTAGCCCGAATAGCTCCAATTCAAATCGCCTGCGTGAATTGGCCGAACGCATGGGAACGCCAGCCTTTCTTATTGATGGCGCGGCGGATTTACAGCGCGAATGGTTCGATGGAAAAACCAGCATTGGCATTACAGCCGGAGCCTCCGCGCCTGAAGTGTTGGTGCAAGCGGTCATTGCGCGGCTGCGTGAGTGGGGCGCTAACCACGTTACAGAATTAGATGGCCGTCCAGAACACATCACCTTTTCAATGCCGCGTGAGTTGCGTGTGGTGGCAGTTGATTCATGATAGAGACGCACCGCTATTCACATAGCCCAGCGTCTTAATAAATTGTGATATACCCCGGTAAGCTGCACGCTGCTGGGGTTATTTATGCCTAGCGTTTGATTTATTTGTTGAATACTGGTGTCTAAATCAAACAATAAATTTCGCTGGCCTTCATCGCGTACCATGCTCTGCAACCAAAAAAAGGAACAGATACGCGCGCCGCGTGTTACAGGGGTGACATGGTGCAAGCTACTTGATGGATATAAAATTAAATCACCTGCCGGTAACTTAACGCTGTGTGCGCCATATGTATCTTCTATTACTAATTCGCCGCCGTCATATTCATCGGGGTTGGCAAAAAATAATGTCACGGATAAGTCAGTACGAATCCATGTGCCATTATCAGTACGTTGACGAATTGCATTGTCTACATGCACGCCAAACGATTGGCCACCTTGGTAGCAATTAAATAAAGGAGGGAAAATTTTATCTGGTAATGCAGCAGCAATAAACAACGGATTACGTTCTAAAGCGTGTAAAATGAGTCTGCTTATATGCTGTGCTTCAGCGCAATCTTCAGGTAATTGCAGATTATTTTTACACATGGCGGATTGAAATCCGGCGGTTTTTTTTCCATCTGCCCAGCGTGCTTGCTGTAACAAATGGCGGCACTCTGCGACTTGCTCGGCAGTTAGCACATTAGGAATATGCAGCATCATATAATAATACTCATCGAATTAAAGCGCCCCGTATGAACAGGGCGGTTATAGGCAATGGTTAATTAAAAAGCGTATGTAGCAGAGAGAATAGCAGACCGACCATCACCGTATTCAATAGCGGAAGAGCGTGTATCAGTGCCTGCTGTGGTGCGAACTTGAGCTACATAAGTTTTATCAAATAAATTATTTAAATTAAGTTGCATATTTAAATGTTCATTGATTTTGTAGCCAACCATTGCATTATGCAGCCAATATGCCTCTAGTTTAGCGGTACCACTGGACGCGACATTTCGCTCACTGGTGTAGCGCGCGCCATAACCCAGATTCCAGCCCGCAGGTAATTGGTATGTGCTCCAAAGATTTAGTGAGCGTGGTGGTGTATTAGCTAATGCCTGTCCAATTCGCGCTTTACCGGCGTCTGTATTAGCGGCTTTGAGGGTCTCGCTATCTAAGAAGGTATAATTAGCGTATAGATTCCATTGGTCTGTCAGTTTGCCCGTAATACCTAATTCTAAGCCCTGTACGCGCTGTTCTCCGGCCAGTTGTGTGCTGCCGTCTAGCATGGTTTCGCGGGCGTCAGTTTTTTCAACACGGAATAGGGCGCTTTCCAACCCTAAGCGTCCGCCGAATAATTCCCATTTTGTACCCAGTTCCAGCGTGGTGTTTTTTTCCGGGGCAAGGTGTACGGTTGTTGCGCTGAGTCCCGCCCCGCTAGAGGTTAAATTTTCAGCCGATGGATTGAATGAAGTACCGTAGGCGACATAAATACGACCGTTTTCGGCGGGTTTGTACACAAGACCTGTGCGGCCACTGAGTTCTGAATCCGTGCTTTCAAGACGTGTGCGAACATGAGTAGTCAGCGCAGTGCTGTCGTATTGGCCCTCTAAATAATCGTAACGCAGCCCTAAATTTAAATCCCATTGTGGAGAGAGCGCGATGGTATCAGCGAAGTAAAACGCTTTGGTATCCATCTGCGTATGAGTGCCGGTGGTGTATGTCTTGGTAATAGGCCCGTTCCAATAGCCTGGCGGGTTTGATAATTCGTAGCCAGCGGCTGGATATAATGCGGTAGCTAATCCATGGTTATAGGCTAATAAATCGAAATGCTCACGAGAAATTTCAATGCCCGTGGCCACGCTGTGAGTAAATCCGAATGTATTAAACTCAGCCTGTATATTTGTTTGGTTTATTAGCATATCTGTTTTAATATTACGGCCTGAGGCTTGCGGCCCAGCTGGTTTATAAAAACCGGGCGCTAAACCTGAAATATTGATATGCGAGGCCGTATTGATGGTGTTGCGGTCAACATTGGTATAGCGAGTGCTGTTTTGTAGTCGTAAAGCATCATTAAACTGATGTTCGAATTTTATAGTGATAGCATTGGTTTTGATGTCATCTTTATCAAGATTTTGCCACCCAAAATAAGCCTCACGGTTTACTCCAGCTACTCGTTTTCCGTCACGCGCGGGAACACCGTAATCGGGTAATAAATCATCGACTTGATGGAAGTAGCTGAGGGTTAAGCGGGTATCGTCATTTATTCCTAACGCTAATGATGGAGCAATTCCCCAGCGTTGGCGGTCAATAACATCGCGGCCTGGTACATCATTTTCATGCACCATCATATTTAGACGAAAGGCACTGTTTGTACCGACATCGGTTAATTTGTGGTTAGTATCTAGCGTGACACGATGATAATTATCAGTCCCCACGCTGGTGCCTATTTCAGTAAATTCGCGCGCGCGTGGTTCTTTACTGACTTGGTTAATACTTCCACCAGTTGTTCCCGCACCACCGAAAACAGAGTTAGGCCCTTTAGTGACCTCAACGGATTCGATATTAAATGTATCGGTACGGTTTGTCTGTGTGCTATCGCGTAAGCCATCTACCTGCAAATTAGCATTTGCACTAAAACCGCGCACGTTAATGCTATCCCCAGAGCCACCACCTTCACCCGCCGCAAAGGTAATTCCAGAAACGTTAGATAATACTTGGAGTAAACTTAATGCTTGTTGCTCGTGGATAACTTCTGCGGGTACGACAGTAATTGTTTGTGGCGTATCTATTAAAGGGGCTGTGTATTTAGATGAGGCTGATTGTTCAGTGTGATAGCGAGAAGCTTCATCTTCGACTTTTAGCGTATCAATGTGTACGAGGTCGTTAGCCAGTGCGGGTGTAGCCAGAGACACCACGGCCAAGCCGATAGCTGACGCCAACAGCCGTTGCGGCTGGCGTGAGTTTGAGCGAATGAATGAACACATGAGAAAGGCTCCCGTTTAGAATCGGGCGCATCATATTTGATAGTCATTCTCAAGTAAGAGGCAAAGCGCATGTTTACTCAAACTTTACAATCGAGGTTTTTTCTATTAGCGAAAGGCTTTTCAGGGCTGATATTAAGAAAGGATTGTCAATTTTAGCATTTCTCTGGATACTCCCCCCAGTAAAAATCTTTACACGAGGAGATTCCTTTATGCGTCTATTTGCGCTGCCGTTGTTGTGTGTTTTTGCCACTCCCGCCCTTGCAGCTCCCGATATGCACACTCTGAGTGCTGAGGCTGCCGCCTTAATTCCGCCATTTCAGCAACAACTGTTAGAAACAGTAAAAGGTGCGATGCAAGCGGGCGGCCCTAATCGTGCTGTGGAGGCGTGTCAAACGCTGGCTCCTGAAATTGCAGCTAATCACAGCAAAAATGCGTGGAATGTGGGGCGAACTGCGTTGAAAGTGCGTAACCCTGATAATGCACCAGACGCATGGGAGCGTAAGGTTTTGGAAGAGTTTGCTACGCAAGCCGCCGCTGGCACCCCTATTAGCGAACTGAAAAAAGCTGAAATCGTTGACGGTCAATTTCGTATGATGAAAGCCATTCCCACTGGCGAGCCGTGTTTGGCTTGTCATGGCAAAGACATCAAACCCGAATTGGCCGCTGTAATCGACCAACGTTATCCCGCCGATCAAGCGCGCGGTTTTTCGTTGGGCGAATTGCGCGGAGCCTTTACTTTGAGCCGCCCATTACCATGACGAATGAAACAACCCAGCAACATCAGGAAGCCATGTTACGCCGCCTTGCCCGAATTGAAGGGCAAGTGCGCGGCCTGCAAGCGATGATTAAACGAGGTGAAGAATGCGAGGCTATTGCCCAGCAATTCACCGCTGCTCGTAAAGCGTTAGATCGTGCTTATCAGGAAATGCTGGCGTGTTTGGTAGAAGAAGCTGTGCTTAATCCTGAAAATGACAACACTGAAACACTGTCACGGGTGCGCGCTATTTTTACTAAATATACCTGAGGTTATGGGTTTGATTATTCCGTTTAAGCAATTAGAACCTGAAACACTCACGCGATTAATTGAAGATTTAGTATCGCGTGACGGAACTGATAATGGTGATGACACGCCGTTATTAGTGCGTGTTGAACAAGTACGCTATGCGTTACAACGTGGTACAGCAGTTATTTTTTTTGATGCTGCTACGCAACAGTGTATTTTATTACCGCGTGAAAAAATTCCCACCGCTGTCGAGTAAAGACACTTTTATTCCGCACGCAATCATTACGCCTTTTCCGTAAACGACGCCCACGCGCATTGCGTAGACGTCGTTTTTTTGGCGTCAAATAATTGTAAGAAGCGTATTTTTGACCTGCCAAGTGACGTTATATGCCTCAATGCCGTGCAAGGAAGTGCAAGGAAGTGCAAGGAAGTGCAAGGAAGTGCAAGGAAACATTCAAATTAATTATTTAGTAGCTTTCTGAATTTTGCTGTGGTAGTCGTATTTAAGGGTGCGTCTAAAAACCAGCGCCGCTTTTTACTAAGAAAACTATTAATTTAATTATTTTAGGTGCTTGCAAAATGCAAAATTTTATCTGGCTAACTCCGGACACAAGCAGTGGAACTGGAAAAATTAAAAGTGATTTTCCGTCAACATTAGGTGAATTTCACGCCACGAGCTTTGCATTGCAGGCTGATGGTAAAATGTTGGTGGGTGGCTACTTTAGCCGCAGTTTTTATTCAGAGTTAACTTCCTTAACTGAGAAAACTGTTTCGGCATTATTGCGCTATTTGCCAGATGGCGCTATTGATAGAACTTTTGGTGTCGATGGGGTAATAGAAAAGAGTAATGGCAATTCTTTCGATGTTGCGTCATCTTTTGTTGTAAAAGATATTGCTTTACTCCCTAATGGAGACTTTATTTCCTTGGAGGTTGCAAACGATAGTGATCCTATTTTTTATAAATACAATGAATCTGGAGTGCAGGTTGATTCATGGAGTGCTGACGCTGAGTATATATCAGTTATAAAATCGGTGAGTGGCTTTTACGTAAGGCCCGATGGTAGCTTGGTTGTGGGTGGATATGCTAGTAATTATATCTCCTCCTCTTCTGGCAGCTCTCCTTCTGGACGCGATCCCTTTACTGTTCCGCCGAGTACCACAGGTGGAACTGGCGACGGCGGAGAGAATAATGGATCCGCTTATCAGGCTAATAATACTAACTTTTTGTTAGCCCACTACCTAGTAGAGCCTGGGTTACCTGCACGTTTTAATGGTGAAGTGTTAACCTATTTTGGGGAAAATAGCTACGCTTATGCCTATGCTATAGCAGCGCAATCAGACGGTAAAACCTTATTAGGTGGTACGGTAAGTGGCGACTTTTTAATTACACGTTACAACGAAGATTTTAGTTTAGATACTACTTTCGATACAGATGGAAAATTAGCAACCGACCTTGGGTTTGATGAGGCTGGATATACCCTTGCCGTACAGTCAGATGGTAAAATTTTACTAGCAGGTGTCAGTAATAAAAACTTTGCGTTAGTACGTTACAATTCAAATGGCACTTTAGACGCTACATTTGGTAGTAATGGGATTGTTGTTACGGATATATATACTACTTCTTTGGGGCGTGGTAATTTATATCAGACAGACGCAGGCTACGATGATATTGCTAGGGACATTGTTATACAGTCTGATGGAAAAATCATATTAGCTGGAACCAGCAATAAAGATTTTGCACTTGCGCGATATAACATTGACGGTACGTTAGACACCAGTTTCGGTCAGTACGGTGTAGTTAGAACAGAAATGGGTGGTGCAGATTATGCTTGTAATGTAGCAGTGCAGGCAGATGGAACAATATTATTGTCGGGCGACAGTAATGGGGATGTTGCTATTGCGCGTTATAATGCTAACGGTCAGCTTGATACCAGTTTGGGCGCGCTTAATAAAAGCCCGACGGGTCGCTTTTTTATTAGCGGCGAATCTATTACTGTTGGTCAAACATT
>CAZBNX010000008.1:14646-29423 GCA_964493255.1 uncultured Pseudomonas sp. | reverse complement strand
TCCTCGGTATCTGGTTCTTCTCCATCACCGACAAGTCCAAACAAGCTGAAGAAGAGCGTGCTAAGTTCTTCGGTCAGTTCATTCGCTCTCAAACGGGCGTAGGTGCAAGCGGTGCAGTAGCCCACTAATAGGCACACTGTAAGCGCAACACTCGACCCCCGTAGGAGTTCGCTCCTACGGGGGTTTTCATTTGGACGACTGAAAAAAGAAGACAAAATGTCTCATGAGCCTAAGGTCGGAATTTACTTGCAACGCCCCTACGACTAAAGTTCGCGCACTTACCCAAATCAAGGCAGCCGCCTGCCGCTCCATGATTCTCGGCATATCAGCAAGCCTCTTCATGTTGAATTACTGATATACGAGTCATGATATTCCTGACGAGTTTCCGGCATGATCGAATCGAGTGCATTGCTTACCCATAATTGGAGTTTCGCTGTCTTCTTGCTCGGTGTTTTCGGGCTAATTGCGTTCATGCTGGGTGTTTCCAGCTTGCTCGGCAGCAAAGCATGGGGGCGCAGCAAAAACGAACCCTTTGAGGCAGGCGTGGTTCCCACCGGCAGCGCCAAATTGCGCCTCTCTGCCAAATTTTATTTAGTAGCCATGTTGTTCGTCGTATTCGACGTCGAGGCTCTCTTTCTCTTTGCGTGGGCTGTTTCTATCCGTGAAAGCGGTTGGGCAGGCTTCATCGAAGCAACGATTTTCATCACAATTTTGTTGGCAGGTCTTGTGTATTTATGGCGAATTGGTGCGCTGGATTGGGCACCTGAAGCACGCCGTAAACGGCAAGCAATGCTGAAAGAGTGAGGTTTTGACAATGAAGTACGAACTCACCCGCATTGACCCCAATGCGGCTAATGATCAGTACCCTATCGGCAGCCGGGAAACCGTCTCTGATTCCATGCTTGAAGATGAAGTGCACAAAAATATCTTCATGTGCAAGCTGGAAGACGTGCTGCATAAAGCCGTCAACTGGGGACGCAAAAACTCTCTCTGGCCGTATAACTTCGGTCTTTCTTGTTGTTATGTGGAAATGACCACCGCCTTCACCGCGCCGCACGACATCGCGCGCTTCGGTGCCGAGGTTATTCGTGCATCACCGCGCCAAGCGGATTTGATGGTGATTGCAGGAACGTGCTTCGTCAAAATGGCTCCCGTTATTCAGCGTTTGTATGAACAAATGCTGGAACCTAAATGGGTCATTTCGATGGGCGCTTGTGCTAATTCCGGTGGCATGTACGACATCTATTCGGTTGTTCAAGGGGTCGATAAATTTTTACCCATTGACGTTTATGTTCCCGGTTGCCCGCCTCGTCCTGAGGCGTTCTTGCAGGCATTAATGTTGCTGCAAGACTCCATTAGCGAAGAACGTCGCCCGCTGTCGTGGGTTGTGGGAGAGCAAGGTGTTTACCGTGCTGACATGCCCGCACAGCGTGACGTTCGCCGTGAGCAACGCATTCAGGTAACCAACCTGCGTAGCCCCGACGAAGTATGAGCCCTCGCCCGGTTATCCGCCGGGCGTGCCCATCCGTTGACTGACAGCGACCGAGAATCATGACCGCAGACACCGCTCTGTCCGTTCCGCCTTATAAGGCCGATGACCAATCCATCGTCATCGAACTCCAACAGCGTTTTGGCGCTGAAACGTTCACTCTTCAGCCAACCCGCACTGGTATGCCGGTGCTCTGGGTCGCGCGTGAACGCTTAATTGAAGTGCTGACGTTTTTACGTCAGGTCAGCAAACCCTACTCCATGCTGTACGATTTGCACGGTGTTGATGAGCGTTTGCGTACTCATCGTCGGGGCTTACCGGCGGCTGATTTCAGCGTTTTTTATCATCTGCTGTCGATTGAACGAAACAGCGACGTGATGATTAAAGTGGCGCTGTCTGAGCGTGACCTTAACGTCCCCACCGCGACACGCATTTGGCCTAACGCCAACTGGTACGAGCGCGAAGTGTGGGATTTGTACGGCATCACCTTCACCGGCCACCCGCACCTGACGCGCATCATGATGCCGTACAACTGGGAAGGGCATCCGCTGCGTAAAGATTACCCCGCCCGCGCCACCGAATTTGACCCGTTCAGCCTGTCGGCGGCCAAGCAAGATTTGGAGCAAGAAGCGCTGCGCTTCAAACCCGAAGACTGGGGCATGAAGCGCGGCAACGAGCACGAGGATTACATGTTCCTCAACCTCGGCCCCAACCACCCTTCTGCTCACGGTGCTTTCCGTATCATCCTGCAATTGGATGGTGAAGAAATTCTCGATTGCGTGCCTGAAATTGGTTATCACCATCGCGGCGCGGAGAAAATGGCCGAGCGCCAAAGCTGGCACAGTTTCATTCCTTACACCGACCGTATCGACGACCTCGGCGGCGTGATGAACAACCTGCCGTATGTGCTGGCGGTAGAAAAATTGGCCGGCATCAAGGTGCCGCAAAAGGTTGATTTCATCCGTGTGATGATGGCGGAATTCTTCCGTATCACCAGCCACTTACTGTTCCTCGGCACCTACATTCAGGACGTCGGCGCGATGACGCCCGTCTTCTTCACCTTCACCGACCGCCAACGCGCGTACAAAGTGATTGAAGCTATTACCGGCTTCCGCTTGCATCCGGCGTGGTATCGGATTGGTGGTGTCGCGCATGACCTGCCACGCGGCTGGGATCGTTTGGTCAAAGAATTCGTCGAGTGGCTGCCCAGCCGTTTAGATGAATATGAAAAAGCAGCGCTGAAGAACAGCATTCTGATTGGCCGGACGAAAGGTGTCGCGCAGTACAACACCAAAGAAGCGTTGGAATGGGGCGTGACCGGCGCAGGCTTACGCGCGACCGGCTTGGATTTCGACTTACGCAAAGCGCGCCCCTATTCAGGCTACGAAAATTTTGAATTTGAAGTGCCGCTGGCGCACAACGGCGATGCTTACGACCGCTGCTTAGTGCGCGTGGAAGAGATGCGTCAAAGTATTCGCATCATCGACCAGTGTTTGAAAAACATGCCAGAAGGCCCGTACAAAGCCGACCATCCGCTGACCACACCGCCGCCTAAAGAGCGCACTTTGCAGCACATCGAAACGCTGATTACCCACTTCTTGCAAGTGTCGTGGGGGCCGGTCATGCCAGCCAATGAAAGCTTCCAGATGATTGAAGCCACCAAGGGCATCAACAGTTATTACCTGACCAGCGACGGTAGCACCATGAGTTACCGCACGCGCATTCGCACGCCGAGCTTTGCCCATTTGCAACAGATTCCGGCTGTGATTCGCGGCAGCATGGTGCCCGACTTAATCGCCTACTTGGGCAGTATCGACTTCGTGATGGCAGACGTGGACCGCTGATAATGAGCCAAGCAAATCTGATTCAGACTGACCGCTTTACCCTCAGTGAAACCGAACGCTCGGCCATTGAGCACGAGATGCACCACTACGAAGACCCGCGCGCGGCGTCCATCGAAGCCCTAAAAATCGTGCAAAAACAACGCGGTTGGGTTCCCGATGGCGCGATTTACGCGATTGCTGAACTTCTCGGCATTCCGGCCAGTGATGTTGAAGGCGTAGCGACCTTCTACAGCCAAATTTTCCGCTCGCCGGTGGGACGTCACATCATTCGCGTGTGTGACAGCATGACTTGCTACATCGGCGGTCATGAAAGTTTGCTAGAGCGCATCAAAAACCAAATCGGTATCGCGCCCGGTCAAACCACCGCTGACGGACGCTTCACCCTGTTGCCGGTGTGCTGTTTAGGCAACTGCGACAAAGCGCCCGCCATGATGATTGACGATGACACCTTCGGTAATCTCAGCGCCGACGAGCTGCCGCAACTGCTGGAGTCTTACCCATGACCCTTCACAGCTCACGCAAGCAACTCAGTTCTTTTGGCCCGCTTAACCTTGTCGCGCGCACAGCGGAAACGCACCCGCTGACATGGCGTCTGCGCGACGACGCGCAGCCCGTTTGGTTAGACGAATACCGCAAAAAAGACGGCTACAACGCCGCGCGCAAAGCACTGCTCGACATGGCACAGGCTGACATCGTCAACACGGTGAAAGATTCTGGCCTGAAAGGGCGTGGCGGTGCGGGTTTCTCTACCGGCGTTAAGTGGAGCCTGATGCCCGCTGACGAATCCATCAAAACCCGCTACTTGCTCTGCAACGCGGACGAGATGGAACCCAACACCTGGAAAGACCGCCTGCTCATGGAGCAACTGCCGCATCTGCTGATTGAAGGCATGCTCATCAGCGCGCGCGCACTCAAGGCATATCGCGGTTATATCTTCCTGCGTGGCGAATACGTTGATGCCGCCGCCAACCTCAATCGCGCGATTGATGAGGCCAAGGCCGCCGGATTACTCGGCAAAAATATCCTCGGCAGCGGTTTTGATTTTGAGCTGTTCGTACACACCGGCGCAGGCCGTTACATCTGCGGCGAAGAAACGGCGCTGATTAACTCGCTCGAAGGTCGTCGTGCAAACCCACGCGCCAAGCCACCGTTCCCGGCAGCCGTCGGGGTATGGGGCAAACCAACGTGCGTCAACAACGTCGAAACCCTGTGCAATGTGCCCGCCATCGTCGCGCAAGGCGTTGAGTGGTATCACGGTTTAGCGCGTGAAGGCAGCTCCGACCACGGCACCAAGCTGATGGGTTTCTCCGGCAAGGTAAAAAATCCCGGTATCTGGGAAGTGCCTTTCGGTATCAGCGCCCAAGAATTGTTCGAAGATTACGCGGGCGGCATGCGCGACGGTTACACCCTCAAATGCTGGCAGCCGGGCGGCGCGGGTACAGGCTTCTTATTGCCTGAACACCTGTCCGCGTCGATGACCTCCGCCGGTATTGGCAAAGTCGGCACGCGCATGGGTACAGGTCTTGCACTGGCCGTTGACCACACCATCAACATGGTGTCGCTGCTGCGTAACATGGAAGAGTTTTTCGCCCGCGAATCATGCGGCTGGTGTACGCCTTGCCGCGACGGTTTACCGTGGAGCGTCAAGATGTTACGCGCTTTAGAGCGCGGTCAAGGTAGCCCTGAAGACATCAGCACCTTGCTGGAGTTGGTGAATTTCCTCGGCCCGGGCCGTACGTTCTGCGCGCATGCACCGGGGGCGGTCGAACCGTTGGGCAGTGCCATTAAGTACTTCCGCGAGGAATTTGAAGCCGGTGTCGCTGGCCAAACGCCTGCGCTGTAACAGCGGTAGCCGCTGGGTGAGCGTGTGATGATGGGAAGTTGCTTGGCATTCCCCCTCTCACACGCTGACCGGATGAGAGAACAACGATTTCCATATAGCCAGTCCGCGCGAGCGGGCAGAGAAGAAACTAACCATGGCCACCATCCACGTAGACGGCAACGCCTATGAGGTCGACGGCGCAGACAACCTGTTGCAGGCCTGTCTGTCTCTCGGCCTCGACATTCCCTACTTCTGCTGGCATCCCGCGCTAGGTAGCGTCGGTGCCTGCCGCCAATGTGCGGTCAAGCAGTACACCGATGAAAACGATACGCGCGGCCGTATCGTTATGTCGTGCATGACGCCCGCCAGCGATAAAACTTGGATTTCCATTGATGATGAGGAATCTAAAGCCTTCCGCGAGAGCGTGGTCGAATGGCTAATGACGAACCACCCGCACGACTGCCCAGTCTGCGAGGAAGGCGGCCATTGCCACCTGCAAGACATGACGGTCATGACCGGCCACAACAAGCGCCGTTACCGTTTCACCAAACGTACTCACCAAAACCAAGACCTCGGCCCGTTCATTTCTCACGAAATGAACCGCTGCATTGCCTGTTATCGCTGCGTGCGCTACTACAAAGATTACGCAGGCGGCGAAGATTTGGGCGTCTACGGCGCGCATGACAACGTGTATTTCGGTCGCGTTGAAGATGGCACGCTGGAAAGCGAGTTCTCCGGTAATTTGGTGGAAGTCTGCCCGACCGGCGTCTTTACCGACAAAACGCATTCCGAACGCTACAACCGCAAGTGGGATATGCAGTTTGCGCCCAGCATCTGCCAACAGTGCAGCGTAGGTTGCAACATCAGCCCCGGCGAGCGTTACGGCGAATTGCGCCGCATCGAAAACCGTTTCAACGGTTCGGTAAACCACTATTTCCTGTGTGACCGTGGCCGCTTCGGTTATGGCTATGTCAACAGCAAAGACCGCCCGCGCCAGCCTTTATTTGGGCAAACCGCGCTCGGCATTGATGCCGCGCTGGATAAAGCCGCCGAGTTGCTCAAAGGCCGTACGGTGATTGGGATTGGTTCCCCTCGTGCCAGCGTTGAAAGCAATTTCGCGTTGCGTGAGCTGGTCGGTGCTGAACAGTTTTACAGTGGCATTGCTGCGGGCGAGCTGGAAAACGTGCGCTTAATCAGTGAATTACTGGAAAACGGCGCGCTGCCAACACCGTCTCTGCGCGACATGGAAGAATGCGATGCCGTGTTCGTCCTTGGCGAAGACCTCACCCAAACCGCGCCGCGTATTGCCTTGTCTCTGCGCCAAGCGGCACGCGGCAAAGCCACAGAAATTGCGAACAACAACCGCATTCCAGAATGGCACCAATTAGCCATTCAAAACGTCGCGCAACGCGCTTTGAATCCGTTATTTATCGCCAGCGTCGCCGCCACACGCTTAGACGATATGGCCGAAGCCTGCGTCCATGCCGCGCCTGATGATTTGGCGCGCTTGGGTTTCGCCGTCGCGCACGCGATTGATTCCAGCGCGCCCGCCGTCGAAGGCTTAGATAAAGAAGCGGCTGAAATGGCCGAACGCATCGCGGCTGCGCTGTTAGCCGGTAAGCGTCCGCTGGTTGTAGCGGGGGCGTCTTTGGGTTCGAAGGCTCTGATTGAAGCGGCGGGCA
This sequence comes from uncultured Pseudomonas sp., assembly GCA_964493255.1. Taxonomy (GTDB): domain Bacteria; phylum Pseudomonadota; class Gammaproteobacteria; order Pseudomonadales; family Pseudomonadaceae; genus Geopseudomonas. The sequence continues at coordinate 22,586 of CAZBNX010000008.1, read as the reverse complement.
ATATCGCTAAGGCGTTGAGAAACCGCGAAAAAGAAGCCGGTATCAGCTTCGTAGCTGCCGAAGCAAACAGCATGGGTTCTGTGCTGTTGGGCGGTAAATCACTGGATGCCGCGTTAAGCGCACTCAGCAGCGGTCAGGCGGATGCTGTGGTTATTCTCGAAAATGACCTCTACCGTCGCGCCGATGCCACGCACGTTGATGCCGCGTTGAATGCCGCTAAAGCCATCATCGTGGCCGACCATCAGCAAACGGCAACCACCGCCCGCGCGCACTTGGTGCTGTCGGCGGCGACCTTTGCCGAAGGCGATGGCACGTTGGTCAACAATGAAGGCCGTGCGCAACGCTTCTTCCAAGTCTTCGACCCAACCTATTACGACGCCGCCAATTTGGTGCGTGAAGGCTGGCGCTGGATGCGTGCAATTCAAAGCACGTTGCAAGGCACTGATTTAGATTGGGAAAACCTCGACCAAGTGACCGCCGCCTGTGCTGCTCTCAGCCCGCAACTGGCTGCCATTGAACACGCCGCGCCCAAAGCGGAATTCCGTATTCGTGGCATGAAGTTGGCGCGTGAGCCACATCGCTACAGCGGTCGTACGTCGATGCGCGCCAATATCAGCGTGCATGAACCGCGTCAGCCGCAAGACCAAGATTCGCCCTTTGCGTTCTCAATGGAAGGTTATGCGGGCAGCGTCGAAGACCGTCAGCAGATTCCATTTGCATGGTCGCCGGGTTGGAACTCACCACAAGCGTGGAACAAATTCCAAGACGAAGTGGGCGGTAATCTGCGTGCCGGTGATCCGGGTGTGCGCCTGTTTGATGCGCCGCGTAATGCACTGAATTGGTTCAACGTAACCGCCGCCACCGACCTGCCTGCGGGTCAATGGCAGGTCGTGGCGCTGCATCATCTGTTTGGTAGCGAAGAATTATCAGTGCGCGCCGAGCCGGTACAAAAACGCTTGGAAGAAGCCTACGTTGCATTGAACGCTGAAGCGGCTACGCGCTTGAACCTGAAAGAAGGTCAGGCGATTAGCTTCCGCATGGCGGGTCAAGCATTGCGCTTACCGCTGCGCGTTCTGGATGAGCTGGCTGACGGCGTGCTGGGTCTGCCTGCGGGCTTTGCAGGTATTCCGCCGCTGGTTGCCGGTTTGGTTGCTGAGGGGGTCAAAGCATGAGCTGGCTCACACCCGAAATCCTAGACATCATCATTGGCGTACTGAAAGCCATTGTCATCCTGTTGGTTGTGGTGGCGTGCGGTGCGTTTATGAGCTTCGTTGAACGTCGTTTGTTGGGCCTGTGGCAAGACCGCCACGGCCCCAACCGTGTTGGCCCGTTTGGTTTGCTGCAACTGGCCGCCGACATGCTGAAGATGTTCTTCAAAGAAGACTGGACGCCCCCCTTCGCCGACAAACTCATCTTCACCGTGGCCCCCGTCGTTGCGATGAGCGCGCTGCTGATTGCGTTCTCTATCATCCCCGTCACCGCTACATGGGGCGTCGCTGACCTCAATATCGGCTTGCTGTTTTTCTTCGGCATGGCTGGTTTGGCGGTGTATGCGGTGCTGTTTGCGGGCTGGTCCAGTAACAACAAATTTGCGTTGTTGGGTGCGCTGCGTGCCTCAGCACAAACACTGTCTTATGAAGTGTTTTTGGGCTTGTCGTTGATGGGCGTCGTGGCGCAAGTCGGCTCGTTCAACATGCGCGATATCGTTGAATATCAAGCACAAAATCTGTGGTTCATCATTCCGCAGTTTTTGGGTTTCTGTACCTTCTTTATTGCAGGTGTTGCGGTAACTCACCGTCATCCCTTTGACCAACCCGAAGCCGAGCAAGAATTGGCCGACGGCTACCACATCGAATATGCCGGTATGAAGTGGGGCATGTTCTTCGTGGGTGAATACATCGGCATTGTGCTGGTGTCCGCGCTGCTGGTGACGCTGTTCTTCGGTGGCTGGCATGGGCCGTTTGACATCCTGCCGCAGCTGTCATTTTTCTGGTTTGCAGTGAAAACCGCCTTCTTCATGATGCTGTTCATTCTGTTGCGCGCGTCTATTCCGCGTCCACGTTATGACCAAATGATGGCGTTTGGCTGGAAATTCTGCTTACCGCTGACCCTGCTCAACCTGCTGGTCACTGGCCTGTTAGTGCTGGCGGCCCAGTAAGGAGGACCGAATGTTCAAGTACATTGGCAAGGTGTTGTACGGCACCGGAACCCAGCTCCGCAGCTTGGGCATGGTGTTTTCTCATGCCTTCCGCAAGCGTGACACCCTGCAATACCCCGAAGAACCCGTTTATTTGCCGCCACGCTATCGCGGCCGCATCGTTCTGACCCGCGACCCCGACGGCGATGAGCGTTGCGTAGCCTGTAACCTGTGTGCAGTTGCATGCCCAGTGGGTTGTATTTCTCTGCAAAAAGCCGAGCGCGACGACGGTCGTTGGTATCCAGAGTTCTTCCGCATCAATTTTTCACGCTGCATTTTTTGCGGCATGTGCGAAGAAGCCTGTCCCACCACGGCCATTCAGCTCACGCCTGATTTCGAAATGGCTGAATACAAGCGCCAAGATTTGGTGTACGAGAAGCACGATTTGCTGATTTCCGGCCCCGGTAAAAACCCGGAATACAACTTCTACCGCGTCTCCGGTATGGCCATCGACGGCAAACCAAAAGGCAGCGCGCAGAACGAGGCCGAGCCCATCAACGTAAAAGGCTTACTGCCTTAAGGACGGACTACGATGGAATTTGCCTTTTATTTATCGGCGGGTGTGGCGGTGGCGTCTACGCTGCGGGTGATTACCCACACCAATCCGGTGCATGCGTTGCTGTATTTGGTGGTTTCGCTGCTGGCGGTATCCACCACGTTTTTCAGCTTAGGCGCACCCTTTGCGGGCGTGCTGGAAATCATCGTGTACGCCGGTGCCATCATGGTGCTGTTCGTGTTCGTCGTGATGATGCTCAACTTGGGCGCAGAAACAGCCGCACAGGAAAAACGCTGGCTGAAAGCAGAAGTGTGGGTGGGGCCCGGTTCTTTATCGGCGCTGCTGCTGATGCTGCTGTTTAACGCGCTGTTTAACCATCCAACGGATGCGCTGATTGGCACGCAAACCATTGATGCAAAAGCGGTTGGTATTCAACTGTATGGCCCTTATTTGCTGGTTGTTGAACTGGCATCCATGCTGCTGTTAGCGGCATTGGTGGCGGCCTACCATCTCGGCCGTCCTGAGGCCAAGGAGCACGGCGTATGACAGGCGTTCCGATGGAACACGGCTTGCTACTGGCAGGCGTGTTGTTTGGTTTAGGACTGATTGGCCTCATGGTGCGGCGCAATATCCTGTTCATCCTGATGAGCTTAGAAGTCATGATGAACGCCTGCGCGCTGGCCTTCGTGGTGGCGGGTAGCCGCTGGATTCAGGCCGACGGTCAAATTATGTTCATTCTGGTGATTACCTTGGCAGCCGCTGAAGCCAGCATTGGCTTGGCCATTTTGCTGCAACTGTATCGCCGCTTTAACACCCTCGACATTGATGCTGCCAGCGAGATGCGCGGATGAACCTACTATTCCTTACCTGCTTGTTCCCGCTCATCGGGTGGCTGTTACTGGCCTTCTCGCGCGGGCGCTTGTCTGAAAATGTGGCGGCCCTGATTGGGGTCGGGTCTGTGGGTTTGTCGGCATTCTGCGCGGCAATCGTCATTTGGCAGTTCAACATGGCTCCTCCAGAGGGCGGTGTTTACACCCAAACACTCTGGCAATGGATGAACGTGGCAGGCTTCGCGCCTAAATTCACGCTCTATCTAGATGGCTTATCCGCTACCATGTTGGGCGTCGTAACCGGCGTGGGCTTCCTGATTCACCTGTTCGCCAGTTGGTATATGCGCGGTGAAGACGGTTATTCACGCTTCTTTGCCTACACAAACCTGTTTATTGCCAGCATGTTGTTCTTGGTACTGGGCGATAACCTGCTGTTCCTGTACTTCGGTTGGGAAGGCGTGGGGCTGTGCTCGTACCTGCTGATTGGCTTCTATTTCTCCGAAGTGAAGAACGGCAACGCGGCGCTAAAAGCCTTCATCGTGACGCGCATCGGTGATGTGTTCATGGCCATTGGCCTGTTCATCCTGTTGATGCACCTCGGCACGCTGAACATTCAGGAACTGCTGACACTGGCTCCGCAAAAATACGTTGCCGGTGACACATGGTTATGGGTTGCAACGCTGATGCTGCTGGGCGGCGCAGTGGGTAAATCCGCGCAACTGCCGTTGCAAACGTGGCTGGCGGATGCGATGGCTGGCCCGACGCCCGTTTCTGCGCTGATTCACGCCGCCACGATGGTGACGGCGGGCGTGTACCTGATTGCGCGCACCAATGGCCTGTTCCTGCTCACGCCGGACGTGCTGGAGCTGGTGGGTATCGTGGGCGGTATTACGCTGGTGTTAGCTGGTTTTGCTGCACTGGTGCAAACCGATATCAAACGCATCCTTGCGTATTCCACCATGAGCCAAATCGGCTACATGTTCTTGGCGCTGGGCGTTGGCGCGTGGGACGCCGCGATTTTCCACCTGATGACACACGCTTTCTTCAAAGCCTTGTTGTTCTTGGGTTCCGCGTCGGTGATTCATGCGTGCCACCATGAGCAAAACATCTTCAAGATGGGTGGCCTGTGGAAAAAACTGCCGATGGCGTATGCCAGCTTTGTGGTGGGTGGCGCGGCGTTGGCTGCGCTGCCGTTAGTCACAGCAGGCTTTTACTCTAAAGATGAGATTCTTTGGGAAGCCTTCGCCAGCGGTCATTCGGGCTTGCTGTATGCCGGTTTGGCCGGTGCGTTCCTGACTTCCATTTACACATTCCGCTTAATTTTCATCGCGTTCCACGGTGAGGCTAAGTGTGAAGTGCATGGCAGCCACAGCATCGCCCACGACCTGCCGTTAGGCACCTTGATTGTGCTGTCTACCTTTGTCGGCGCACTGATTACCCCACCATTGGCAGGTGTATTACCACACAGCGCCGGTCATGCGGGCGGCGACGCCAAGCACAGTTTGGAACTGATTTCCGGCGTCATTGCCGTATCGGGCATCATTCTGGCGGCCTTGCTGTTCTTGGGTAAACGTACGGTGGCCACCTCTATCGCCAACAGCGCACCGGGTCGTTTCTTGTCCGCGTGGTGGTATGCCGCGTGGGGCTTCGATTGGCTGTACGACAAACTGTTTGTGCGCCCGTACTTGCTGATTTGCCACCTGTTGCGCCGTGACCCCGTTGATCAAGGTCTGGTGGCGCTGCCCTTCTTGGTGCGCGCAGGCCATGCGGTACTGAGTAAGACCGAAACCGGCAGCCTTCGCTGGTACGCTACCTCCGTAATGGGTGGTGCTGTACTGGTGCTGGCTATCCTTCTATTCATGAATTAAAGGAAAGCGGCCCGTCATGATTCTGCTTTGGCTAATCCTGATTCCCTTCATCGGCGGCCTGCTCTGCTGGCAGACGGAGCGTTTCGGCGCTCTGCTGCCACGCTGGATCGCCTTACTAAGTACTGCCTTACTGCTGATTTTGGGTCTCGACTTATGGGCGAGCGCCAATTTTAGCGTGGCACCAGCTCCCGGCACTGGCCCTCAGTGGGCATTAGAATTCCAAGTGCCGTGGATTGAGCGTTTCGGCATCAGCTTGCACTTGGCCTTAGATGGCTTGTCCATGCTGATGATTGTGCTCACCGGCTTGCTCGGTGTGTTCTCCGTTATCTGTTCATGGAATGAAATCAGCCGTCGGGTTGGCTTCTTCCATTTGAATTTGCTGTGGATTTTGGGCGGCGTGGTGGGCGTGTTCTTAGCCATCGACCTGTTCCTGTTCTTCTTCTTCTGGGAAATGATGCTGGTGCCGATGTATTTCCTCATCGCGCTCTGGGGTCATAGCGGCAGCACCGGCAAAAGCCGTATCACCGCCGCCACGAAGTTTTTCATCTTCACGCAAGCCAGCGGCTTGGTCATGTTGATTGCTATTTTGGCGCTGGTGTTTATCCACCACAGTCAAACCGGCGTCTTGACCTTCGCGTATGCCGATTTGCTGAAAACCAAACTGGCTCCCGGTACCGAATACCTGTTGATGCTGGGCTTCTTCATCGCGTTTGCGGTGAAGTTTCCGGTGGTGCCGCTGCATTCGTGGTTGCCTGATGCACACGCCCAAGCCCCGACCGCTGGCTCGGTTGACTTGGCCGGTATCCTGTTGAAAACCGCTGCCTACGGTCTGTTGCGCTTCTGCTTGCCATTCTTCCCGAATGCGTCAGTGGAATTTGCACCGATTGCGATGGCATTCGGCGTGTTTGCGATTGGCTACGGTGCATTGGTGGCCTTCGCACAAACCGACATCAAACGCCTGATTGCTTATTCCAGCGTGTCACACATGGGTTTTGTGCTGATTGCCATCTATTCTGGCAGTCAAATGGCGCTGCAAGGTGCCGTGGTGCAGATGGTGGCGCATGGTCTTTCAGCGGCGGCGCTGTTCATCCTGTGCGGTCAGTTGTATGAGCGCGTGCATACCCGTGATTTCCGCGCTATGGGCGGTTTATGGGCACGTTTGCCGTGGCTGCCTGCTATTAGCCTGTTCTTTGCCGCTGCCGCACTGGGCTTGCCGGGTACAGGTAACTTTGTCGGTGAAATTTTGATTCTGATGGGCAGTTTCCAAACCGCTCCGTGGATTGCGGTTCTGGCAGCGACAGGCTTGGTGTTTGGTTCAGTGTATTCGCTGTGCATGATTCACCGCGCCCACTTTGGCCCTACCAAAACAGATACACCGTTACCCGGCCTCAAAGCGCGTGAACTGGGCATGGTTCTGACGTTAGCGGTGCTGTTAATTCTGCTCGGCATTTACCCACAGCCGGTACTGGATACGTCAGCGGCCAGTATGCAGGGCGTACAGCAGTGGCTGAGTGCAGCCTCTTCCCACCTTGAATTGGCGCGGTGATTAGCACTATGGAAATTACCACTCAACACCTGACCGCTCTTCTCCCCCTGCTGGTCACGGGCGCGACCGCTGTGGTCGTGATGCTGGGCATCGCGTGGAAACGCTGCCACAGCATGACGTTCTGGCTGTCAGTTGTCGGCCTGAATGCGGCGCTGTTATCAGCACTTCCTGCGCTGAATGCAGCCCCCACAGACGTCACTTCGCTGCTGCGTATCGACCATTTCGCCTTGTATTACAGTGCGTTAATCATCGCGGCAACGCTGGGCTGTATCACGCTTACTCATGCGTATTTAGGCAAAGGCCAACAGGGTTATCCGGGCAACCGCGAAGAACTGTATTTGCTGATGCTATTGGCGTGCGCGGGCGGCATTGTGCTGGTCAGCGCACAACACTTGGCGGGGCTGTTTATTGGTCTGGAGCTGCTTTCTGTACCGACGTACGGTCTGATTGCTTACGCCTTCTTTAACCGTCGTTCGCTGGAAGCCGGTGTGAAATACATGGTGCTTTCTGCGGCAGGTTCTGCGTTCCTGCTGTTCGGCATGGCGTTGCTGTACGCCGAATCCGGCAGCCTGAGCTTTGCCGGTGTAGGCGTTTCCTTGGCGAAAGGCGGCGTTAGCCTGTTGGTGCAAGCGGGCGTCGGCATGATGCTGATTGGCTTGGCGTTCAAGCTGTCGCTGGCACCGTTCCACCTCTGGACGCCTGACGTTTACGAAGGTGCACCCGCTCCCGTATCAGCATTTTTGGCGACGGCCAGCAAAGTGGCCGTTTTTGCGGTCTTGCTGCGTTTGTACCAAATCTCTCCGGCTTTCATGAGCGAAGGTTGGTTAGGCAACGCCTTGAGCGTACTGGCGATGGCGTCCATCCTCGTCGGTAACTTGTTGGCGTTGCTGCAATCGAACCTCAAGCGCCTGTTAGGTTATTCGTCGATTGCCCATTTTGGCTATTTGCTGGTGGCGTTGATTGCCAGCAAAGGCATCGCTACAGAAGCCATCGGCGTGTACCT
>CAZBNX010000008.1:12599-14546 GCA_964493255.1 uncultured Pseudomonas sp. | reverse complement strand
CAACGCTGGTGGCTGCTGGGCACGATGGTGCTGGGCAGTGCCATTGCGGTGTTCTATTACCTGCGCGTGATGGTGACGATGTTCCTCGCACAGCGAAACCTGCAACCGCGTGATGCCCAACAAGATTGGCCACAACGTGCGGGCGGTTTAATGCTGTTGCTGGTCGCAGCGCTGACGCTGTTGCTGGGTATTTACCCGCAACCGCTGTTGAGTGTTGTCGGGCGCGCGCTGCTGTAACCGTTGTTTTAACGCGCTGCGTCACTGCATGGGCTGCCGGACATTCCGGCAGCCCTTTGTTTTTGTGGCCACCGCTACTTTCCCTTTTTGTGTTTGCAGGTCTCTATTTTGAGCAACGCTTTTTCTCGTCTCGCCCTTCCTCACGCTTTACTCAGCAACCTTGACAGCTTGGGCTACCAACAGATGACGCCCATTCAAGCCGCCAGCTTGCCGCTGATTCTGGAAAAACAGGATTTAATCGCCCAAGCACGCACCGGCAGCGGCAAAACCTGTGCCTTTGCCTTGGGCTTACTGACGCAACTCAACCCGCGTTATTTTGGTTGCCAAGCCCTTGTACTCTGCCCCACCCGCGAACTCGCCGACCAAGTGGCGCGCGAAATTCGCCAATTAGCGCGCAATCTTGACAACATTAAGGTGCTAACACTGTGCGGCGGCGTGCCGTTTGGGCCACAAATTGGCTCGTTGGAACACGGCGCGCATGTGGTGGTAGGCACACCCGGGCGCATTCAGGAACATCTTGAACGCGGTACGTTGCGCGTTTCCGGCCTGAAATGTTTGGTACTGGACGAAGCCGACCGCATGTTAGACATGGGCTTTATTGATTCCATCAGCGCCATCATTGAGCACACGCCCAGCCAGCGCCAAACACTGCTGTTTTCCGCGACGTACCCCGACGGAATCAACCAATTAGCCGCACGTTTCCTACAAAAGCCCAAACGGGTTGAAGTGGAAAGCCAGCATTCTCAGCAAGAAATTGAGCAACATTTTTACGAAATTGACGCCAGCCAACGCCTTGAAGCGGTGGCGCGCGTGCTGCTGCATTTTCGTCCTGAATCCTGTATTGCGTTCTGCCAAACGCGCCAACAATGCGATGAAATTGCTGCGGGTTTGAATGCGCGCAAAATTTCTTCATTGGCGCTGCATGGCGATTTACAGCAACGCGAACGCGATCAAGTGCTGGCGATGTTTTCCAATCGAAGCTGCCGCATTTTGGTCGCCACCGACGTCGCTGCGCGCGGTTTGGACATCGAAGGCATTGATTTGGTCATCAATGCCGAGCTGTCACGCGACCCCGCCATACACATTCACCGCATTGGCCGCAGCGGGCGCGCGGGTGAAAAAGGGCTGTCGGTCTCTTTGGTTGCACCGAATGAAGCAACGCGCGCCACGGCTATTGAAGCGCAACAACAAACGCCGTTAGCGTGGGCCGAATTAGCGTTATTGCGCGCGCGCGGTGAAGAGCGTTTATTACCCACCATGACTACGCTCAATATCAGCGGTGGACGCAAAGATAAATTGCGCCCCGGAGATATTGTTGGCGCACTCAGTGGTGAAGGCGGTTTGCCGGGTGAAACAATTGGCAAAATTGTGTTACATGACCACAATGCTTATGTGGCTGTTGCGCGCGAGCGTGCCAAAGAAGCGCTGCAACGGTTAAGCACACGCACTATTAAAGGGCGTAGTTTCAAAGCGCGAATTTTGTAATACCGCATTACGCCTTTTAGTTGCAAAGCGCCTTGTTCGTTCACTCCTCAGGAGTATTAAAAACGTGACATACGATAACAATTCTAGAAACGCGCCTTTTGATGCTCATGCGTTTCGTCATGCCTTGGGTAACTTTGCAACCGGTATCACTGTTGTGACGGCGCAAAGCGCGGATGGCCGCAAAGTCGGTATTACGGCGAATAGTTTTAATTCGGTTTCGCTGTC
>CAZBNX010000008.1:0-12499 GCA_964493255.1 uncultured Pseudomonas sp. | reverse complement strand
GCACTACAAAACAGCTTGCCGCATCTGATGCTAAAAGCGGTCAACGTGTGCCAAACCTGCAACAGCCAATGCCAGCAAACGATTGGCCTCAGCACCAGCGAAGCCCGCATTTTGTTGGTACTGGACGACAACCCCACACTAACGCCCGCACAATTACAACGTGAAGCGGTCATTCCGGCACACGAAGTTGAAGAAACCGTGCTAACGCTGCAACGCGCGGCGTTAATTCACGCGCACGAAGGCGGCTTTTCAATTACCGAAGCCGGTCACAGCAAAGTGGCGCAGTTGTGGGCATTCTTCAACGCGCAACAAGACAGTTTATTCACCGGCATTTCACCCGAAGAATTAGCTATTTTCCGCAAAATTTTGCGGCGCATGATTGACGCGCACTAAACAGAAAAGCCCCGTTTAACGGGGCTTTTTAATATCTAACACCTTGTTTTTAGAAGGTTTCCCACTCATCGGCATCATGGCGAGATGGCGTGCGGCTAACGGCAGCATCCGGCTTTTTGGGCGTTACAGCGATTTTCGTACCACGAGAAGCACTGGTGTGCATCATGGGCTTACGCGGCGGAGCCAGCATTTTTAGCGCCCGCTCATCCAAACGGAATACGGACACCACCTCCAACAAGCTGCGCGCCTCGCTGGCCAAAGTGCTCGACGCAATCGTCGCTTCTTGTACTAAACCGGCATTTTGTTGCGTCACTTGGTCCATCTGCGCGACGGCTACGTTGACTTGGCTAATGCCATCGCTTTGCTCCTGCGAAGCGGCAGAAATTTCGTCGATGATGTCCGTCACACGGCGCACCGCACCCACCACCTCGCCGATGGTTTGCCCGGCACGCTCCACCAATCGCGCACCCTCACCCACTTGACGGGTTGAATCATCAATCAGCGTTTTAATTTCACGCGCGGCGTCGGCGCTACGGCTGGCCAAACTACGCACCTCGCCCGCCACCACCGCAAAACCACGCCCTTGCTCACCGGCGCGCGCCGCTTCCACCGAGGCATTCAGCGCCAAAATGTTGGTTTGGAAGGCAATCGAATCAATCACGTTGATGATGCTGGCAATACGTTGCGAGCTTTCATTGATGCCTTTCATGGTTTCAACCACTTGCTGCACCACTTCGCGCCCCTCATCCGCCGTGCGTGAGGCATCGGTGGCCAAGGTGCTGGCCTGACGCGCGTTGTCAGCATTTTGGCGCACGGTTGCCGTAATTTCTTCCATGCTGGCCGCTGTTTGTTGCAACGAAGCCGCTTGCTGTTCGGTACGCGCGGCCAAATCGGTGTTGCCGTTGGCAATTTGCGTGGCACCGGCCGCAATACCATCACTGCTAGAACGCACGGTCGTGACCACTTTAACCAGTGACTCCTGCATTAAACTCATGGCATGAACAATACTGCCGTTCACGCTGTCTGCTGTTTCTATGTGCATGGATAAATCACCATTCGCAATACCGTTGGCCATAGCCACCACTGCGCTTGGTTCTCCACCTAATTGACGGGTTAAATGCCGTGTAATAAACACACCCAACAATAAACCAACAACCAAACCAATAAAAATCAACCCTAACATTATCCAGAAAACGGTATTATACGTTTCTGCATTTTCTTGATTAAGGCGCTCTGCGTTTGCTTGTTTACCCTCAATTAGACTTTTCATATCTGAGTCTAATTGCGTGACGACAGGCAGCCCTTCTTTTAATAAAAATGTATAAGATTCGCGGGTACTTTCTAAAGGCTCACGTTCTAAACGACTAAAGAAAGCATTAACCGTATTTTCATAACCAGAAACACCTTTCAGAACCGCTTTAAGGTCTGCTAGACCTTTTTCAGTGGTAACCGTTTTCTCGGCTTGACCTAATAAATCATAAACACGCAAAAAAGCATCGTGCGTGCCTTTAATGTGTTTATTGCGCTCATCCATCGAAGTGGCTAATTCTGCCGAACGTAATAACCGCGTAATCAACATCAACTGGACTTTAGCTTCTCCCGTTAATGCGACGCCACGCACCTCATATTCATACATATCAGAGGCACGCTCACTCATGTGTTTCGTGCGATAAATCCCCTGAACACCAATAATTGTCCCTATTAAAGAAACAATTAAAAAGCCCAATAATAATTGAGTGCCTGTTTTGAGCCGAAAGAACCACTGCATATTATTTTTACCCCATGCGCTCTTCGCTACACCTTAAAAGCGATTAAGGTGTGATTATGAGCCTATTTTTAGGCACAAATTCTCTCACGCGGGGTTGTACACCGTTTTGATATAAATCACGTTACGACATAAGTATCACATGCTTTTGGAATAAAAAACCGCAGTAAAAACTGCGGTTTTGGAGGGAAGCGCGGATATTAAGGCTTAAAATGTCTCCCAATCATCATCGTTGCTTTTTGCAGGTGCCGTGCTGGCGGTAGAACGTGCCACCGGCGCAGGTGCAAAGGTTTTTGCAGGCACTTTGGGGGCAGCCGGTTGATGTGCAGCAGCTCGACGCGGCGCAGCCTGTGCACGCGCAGCACTTTCATTAAGACGGAAAATAGCCACTACATTCAACAAGTTGCGTGCTTCTTCCGCCAGCGCGCTAGAAGCCACCGTCGATTCCTGAACCAAACCAGCGTTCTGCTGTGTCACTTGGTCCATTTGCGCGACAGCCACGTTGACTTGGCTAATACCTTCACTTTGCTCTTGGGAAGCAGCAGAAATTTCGTCGATGATGTCGGTGACACGGCGCACAGAACTCACCACATTGCCAATCGTGTGCCCCGCTTGCTCAACCTGTTTTGAGCCCTCGGCCACGCGGCGCGTTGAGTCTTCAATCAGCGTTTTGATTTCACGCGCGGCATCGGCGCTACGGCTGGCCAAATTTCGCACTTCACCAGCAACCACCGCAAAACCACGCCCTTGCTCACCCGCGCGCGCCGCTTCTACCGACGCATTCAAAGCCAAGATATTGGTTTGAAAGGCAATTGAGTCAATTACGTTGATGATGTTGGAAATACGTTGCGAGCTTTCATTGATGCCCTGCATGGTTTCCACCACCTGATGCACCGCCGTCCGACCCTCATCGGCGGTACGCGACGCATCGTTAGCCAAGGTGCTGGCCTGACGCGCGTTGTCGGCGTTTTGGCGCACAGTAGCGGTAATTTCCTCCATGCTGGCGGCAGTTTCTTGCAACGAGGCCGCTTGCTGTTCAGTACGCGATGATAAATCGACGTTGCCATTTGCAATTTGCGTGGCACCCGCCGCAATCCCATCGCTACTGGTACGCACCGTACTTACAACATTAATTAACGCTTCCTGCATTTGATTCATGGCATACATAACGCTGCCGGGTTGGCTGGCACTGGTATTAACACGCGCGGTTAAATCACCGTCCGCAATGCGCGTTGCTAACGCAGCAGCATCTGCGGGTTCACCACCTAATTGGCGCGTTAAATGGCGCGTCAATAAGGTGCCGACTAACATACCTATTAACAAACCAGCCAAGGTTAATGCCGTCAACGAATAAAAAATTACATTGTAAATACTGTCAGTATCATCATTTAAATCGGAAGCGTTTTTTACTTTACGCTCGACCATCTTAGTCATCAGCATATCTAATTGAGCAGACAGCGGCGATGCCACGGTATTCAAATACTCAACAGACTCACGAACAGCACTCACTGGCTCACGCTCTAGGCGCTTTTTTACCTCAAGGATAGACTGTTCATATTGACTTAATGTGCTGCGCGTTTCTTTTAATAATGCTTTTCCATTTTCAGTAAAGAACGTTTTTTCAGCCGTTTCTAATTCTTCATGAATTTGTAAGAATGTATTCTCTACTTGTTTTAATTGCTTTGTACGTTCTTCCTGACTATTTGCTAACATGGCCGCACGAATACCGCGACCCGCTGCCATTAATTTAACATTAGCCTCCGCTGCGTGGCGTAACCCCACAATTTCACGGTCATACATCACACTTGCTAAATCATTGATTTGTGAAGCACGATAAATACCCTGCAAACCAATCACAACACCGAGCAAAGAAACCACCAAAAAGCCCAGCACGAGCTTAGTACCGATCTTTAGTTGCTTAAACCACTCCATCTGAACCCCCTTGGGTACACAATAAAAAGCCAGCCATTAAAGGCTGGCTTTTGCCTATCAGTTGACCTTGGCGGCTAATTCACCGCTGGCATAACGCTTATACATATCATCCAACGAAATGGGTTTGATTTTGGACGCATTACCCGCTGTACCAAAAGCCTCATAACGTGCAATACAAATATCGCGCATTGCTTCCACGGTTTTTGCGAAATATTTACGCGGGTCAAATTCGCTGGGGTTTTTCGCCATAAAACGACGAATCGCGCCGGTGGATGCTAAACGCAAATCGGTATCAATGTTTACTTTGCGTACACCGTATTTAATGCCTTCAACAATTTCTTCAACCGGCACACCGTAAGTTTCGCCGATATTACCGCCAAATTCGTTGATGATGGCCAACCAATCTTGCGGTACAGAAGAAGAACCGTGCATTACCAAATGGGTATTCGGGATGCGCTTGTGAATTTCTTTGATGCGGTCAATGGCGAGAATGTCGCCGGTTGGGGGTTTGGTGAATTTGTATGCCCCGTGACTGGTGCCAATCGCAATCGCCAAGGCATCCACTTGCGTGGCTTTTACGAAGGCGGCGGCTTCTTCGGGGTCGGTCAGCATTTGGCTGTGGTCGAGGGTACCTTCAGCGCCCACGCCGTCTTCTTCACCGGCTTGGCCAGTTTCGAGGCTGCCCAAACAACCCAGTTCACCTTCTACCGATACGCCACACGCATGAGCAAACGCCACCGTTTGCTGGGTGACGCGCACGTTGTAATCGTAATCAGCAGGCGTTTTGCCATCTTCACGCAGCGAGCCGTCCATCATCACGGAAGAAAAACCGAGCTGAATAGAACGCTGGCACACGTCGGGGCTGGTGCCGTGGTCTTGGTGCATACAAACCGGAATATGGGGGAACTCTTCAATGGCCGCCAAAATCAGGTGACGCAAGAAAGGCGCGCCCGCGTATTTGCGCGCACCGGCAGACGCCTGAACAATCACCGGCGAGTCAGTTTTGTCAGCGGCTTCCATGATGGCGCGCATTTGCTCAAGGTTGTTGACGTTAAACGCCGGAACGCCATAACCAAATTCGGCGGCGTGGTCCAGCATCTGACGCATACTGATAAGTGCCATAACTAGCTCCCTTTTAGGGTCGTTGTATAAAAAGTGGCGGGCGGCAAACGCACGGCGCTTGCGCCCTCCGTCAACATTACTGAGCGCGCGCTTCTAAAACCGCAACCGCAGGCAGCACCTTGCCTTCTACGAACTCAAGGAACGCACCGCCGCCGGTAGAAATGTAAGAAATTTGCTCGGCGACGCCATATTTGTCGATGGCGGCTAAGGTGTCACCACCGCCCGCAATCGAGAACGCATCACTGGCTGCGATGGCCTGCGCCAGCGCCTTGGTGCCATTACCGAACTGGTCAAACTCGAAAACACCAACCGGGCCATTCCACAGAATGGTTTTGGAGGCTTTCAGCATTTCGCCGAACATCGCCGCTGTTTGCGGGCCAATGTCGAGAATCATGTCATCTTCAGCCACATCAGCGATGACTTTAACGGTCGCTTCTGCGGATTCTGCAAATGCTTTGGCCACCACCACATCAATCGGCAGCGGCACCGCCACTTTCGCGGCAATGGCTTTGGCGGTGTCGAGTAAATCCATTTCACACAGGGATTTGCCCACGTTGTAGCCCGCCGCCGCCAAGAAAGTATTGGCAATGCCGCCGCCGACAATCAACTGGTCACAAATTTCGGCCAGTGAATTGAGCACATCCAATTTAGTCGAAACTTTGGAACCGGCCACAATCGCCACCATGGGGCGCTGCGGTTTGTCGAGTGCCTTGCCGAGTGCGTCCAATTCGGCGGCCAGCAACGGGCCTGCACAGGCAACTTGAGCAAATTTTGCCACGCCATGCGTCGAGCCTTCGGCACGGTGCGCGGTACCAAACGCATCCATCACGAACACGTCACAGAGCGCGGCGTATTTCTGTGCCAGCTCGTCGCTGTTCTTTTTCTCGCCTTTGTTGAAGCGCACGTTTTCAAACAGCACCACCTCACCGGCTTGAACCTCAACGCCATCAAGGTAATTTTGCAGCAGCGGCACATCACGACCCAGCGCCTTGCTCAAGTAATCCGCCACAGGCTGCATGCTGTTTTCAGCCGAAAATTCGCCTTCGGTTGGACGCCCCAAGTGCGAACACACCATCACCGCCGCGCCTTTTTCCAGCGCCAGCTTAATAGTCGGCAGAGAAGCCACGATGCGCGCGTCGCTCTTAATCACGCCGTCTTTCACGGGGACATTGAGGTCTTCGCGAATCAGAACGCGCTTACCGGCGAGGTCGAGGTCGGTCATTTTCAAGACGGTCATGGATTGCTTCCTTCGTTCTTGTTTAGGGATGGGCAGCCGCGACGTCCAGCCAATGGCTGGCTACATCGAGCATACGATTAGCAAAACCCCACTCGTTATCAAACCACGCCAGCAGGTTGACCAGCCGAGGGCCAGACACCAGCGTTTGGCTGCCATCAACAATGGCGGAGTGAGGGTCATGGTTAAAATCACAACTGGCGTGCGGTAATTCGGTGTAATCAATCAACCCTTTTAACGCGCCTTCATGCGCCGCCGCACGCAATAATTGGTTGACCTCAGCCGCCGACGTCGCGCGCCGCGTCAGTAACGTCATATCAAGGCACGACACATTCACCGTCGGCACACGCACCGCTTTCGCCTGAACGCGCCCGCTTAACTCCGGTAATAGGCGCTCAATACCGCGCGCCAACCCGGTCGAAACGGGAATCACGGACTGAAACGCCGAGCGCGTGCGGCGCAAATCTTCATGGTGATAGGCATCAATCACGGGTTGGTCATTCATCGCGGAATGAATCGTGGTGATGATGACCTGCTCCAAACCTAACGCCGCATCCAGCAGCCGCAACAACGGCACGCTGCAATTTGTCGTGCAAGAGGCATTCGATACCAGCCGCTCATCACCGCGTAAACACTGCTGATTGACGCCATAGACCACGGTGGCATCCACCGCGTGTTCATTGGCCATCGGCTGCGAAAACAGCACACGCGGCGCACCGGCGGCTAAAAATCGCTCACCCTCCGCGCGCGTGTGATAGACGCCGGAACACTCCAGCACCATATCGACGTGCAACGCAGCCCAATCAATCGCCTCCGGTTGTGCCGCTCGCAAGACACGCACGGGGCGTTCACTCAGCAATAAATGCTCACCACACACCGACACCGACCCCGGAAAACGGCCATGTGTTGAATCAAAACGGGTGAGATATTCAATGCTGGCTTGGTCGGCCAAATCATTTAACGCAATGATTTCTAACGGAAAACCTGCGCCACGTTCATGCAGCGCACGCAACACACAGCGCCCAATACGGCCATAACCATTCAGCGCAACACGATAAGGACGGTGGGTCATGCAGGCTCCGAGGGGCAATCACTCCCTCACAAAGAGGGAGTGAAGTAACGCCGTCAATCAGTCTTCCAACAGTTCTTCAGCCGTGGCGAGAATGTTGTCGAGGGTGAAACCAAATTCCTCAAACAACTGTGCCGCTGGAGCCGACTCACCAAAGCTGGTCATGCCAATAATGCGGCCTTCTAAGCCTACATATTTGTACCAGAAGTCCGCGTGAGCGGCTTCGATGGCGATGCGCGCACTGACTTGCAGCGGCAACACCGCTTGCTTATAGGCAGCGTCTTGTTGGTCAAACACGTTGGTGGATGGCATCGACACCACGCGCACTTTACGCCCTTGCGCGGTTAACGCATCGAACGCTTGCACCGCCAAACCGACTTCGGAACCGGTCGAAATCAGGATTAATTCTGGCTCGCCGTCGCAGTCTTTCAACACATAACCGCCGCGCGCGACATCCGCTAATTGCTGCTCAGTGCGCGCTTGGTGCGGCAGGTTTTGACGGCTGAAAATCAGCGCCGAAGGGCCATTTTTGCGCTCAATGGCGTATTTCCACGCCACCGCTGACTCCACCGCATCCGCTGGACGCCAGCAATCCAGATTCGGCGTGCCGCGCAAGCTGGCCAGTTGCTCAATCGGTTGGTGGGTTGGGCCATCTTCACCCAGACCAATCGAATCATGCGTGAAGACGTGCAGCACGCGCTGTTTCATCAACGCTGACATCCGCACCGCATTGCGCGCATATTCCATAAAAATCAAGAAGGTAGCGCCGTAAGGAATGAAGCCGCCGTGCAGCGCCACGCCGTTCATAATCGCTGCCATGCCGAACTCGCGCACGCCGTAATGAACGTAGTTGCCGCCCGCGTCGTCGTGCGCCAAGCCTTTGCAGCCTTTCCACAGGGTCAGGTTGGAACCGGCCAAATCAGCGGAGCCGCCCAAAAATTCCGGCAGCAAGGGACCAAACGCATTCAGGGTGTTTTGGCTGGCTTTACGGCTGGCGATGGTTTCGCCTTTTTCCGCGACCTGCTGCACATACGCCGCTGCTTTTTCGCTGAAATCCGCTGGTAATTCACCCGCCAAACGACGGGTGAACTCCGCCGCTAACTCAGGAAACTCGGCGCTGTACGCCGCAAAACGGGTATTCCATGCCGCTTCGGCTTGTGCGCCTGCGGCTTTGGCGTCCCACTCGGCGTAAATGTCGGCGGGCACTTCAAAGGAGCCGTAATTCCAGCCCAGTTGTGCGCGCGTGGCGGCAATTTCATCGTTACCCAACGGCGCGCCGTGACATTCTTCTTTGCCTTGTTTGTTCGGTGAACCAAAACCGATGATGGTTTTGCAGCAAATCAGTGTCGGACGCTCGCTTTCAGCGCGAGCCGCTTCAACGGCGGCGCGAATGGCTTCGGCGTCGTGGCCATCTACGGCACGAATGACCTGCCAGCCATAAGATTCAAAACGAGCAGGCGTGTCATCGGTGAACCAGCCTTCAACTTCGCCATCAATAGAAATGCCGTTGTCGTCGTAGAACGCCACCAGTTTGCCCAAGCCCAAGGTACCGGCTAATGAGCACACTTCATGGGAAATGCCTTCCATCATGCAGCCATCACCCAAGAAAACGTAGGTGTGGTGATTCACGATGTCATGGCCGGGGCGGTTGAATTGTGCGGCCAATACTTTCTCCGCCAGCGCAAAACCCACCGCGTTGGCGATGCCTTGCCCCAGCGGGCCGGTCGTGGTTTCGACGCCGGGGGTGTAACCGTATTCAGGGTGGCCGGGCGTTTTGCTGTGCAACTGACGGAAATTCTTCAGGTCATCAATCGACAAGTCATAGCCGGTCAGGTGCAGCAAGGAATAAATCAGCATCGAGCCATGACCGTTCGACAACACAAAACGGTCACGGTCAGCCCACTGTGGGTTCTGCGGATTGTGCTTGAGGAAGTCGCGCCACAATACTTCGGCAATATCTGCCATGCCCATCGGTGCGCCCGGATGGCCGCTATTAGCTTTCTGAACGGCATCCATGCTCAGGGCACGGATGGCATTAGCGAGGTCACGACGACTCGGCATCGTTGGTCTCCTGCGGAGGCTTATCAATAAAGGCGCTATTTTCGCCCAGCGATGGGCAGGCGGGCAATTGACGGGCGAATAAAGCTGAATAATCGCCACCGATTGGCGTACTTCTTCCGCAATATCAAAACTTTTTGATACAGGCGTTGCAGCTCCGTGCCCCCACGACTAGACTCGCCCGCCTCATGAACCTACGCCAACCTACTTTCCGCCCCGACGCCGACGAACAACTGGCCGCCTTGTGTAAAGCCGGTGGCGATGCGTTGCGCCTGAATATTTTGCGCGCGCTGGTCTGCGATTCGTTTGGCGTATTGGAGTTAGCGCACATTTTTGCCGTGCGCCAATCGGGTATGAGCCACCATCTCAAGGTGCTGGCGCAAGCCGGTTTAGTGGCCACGCGGCGCGAAGGTAACGCCATTTTTTACCGTCGTGCGCTGGCAACCGGCAACGACCTCGGCGCGTCTTTGCACAGCGCTCTATTAGAAGAAGTTGACCGCCTCACGCTCACCCCGGAAATACAAGCGCGGATTGCCGCCGTGCAATCACAACGCGCCGTGGCGTCGCGGGATTTCTTTGCACGAACCCTCGAAAAATTCCGCGCGCAACAGGATTTAATCGCCGGATTGCCACAATACCGTGACAGCGTACTGAGCTTATTGGACGCGCTGCCCTTTCGTTCCGATGCGATTGCGTTGGAAGTCGGGCCGGGCGATGGCGGTTTTTTGCCGTATTTAGCGCAACGCTTTGCACAGGTCATCGCGCTGGAAAGTAGCCCGACTATGCTGGCACTCGCGCAACAACGCTGCCATGCCGAAGGCGTGTCGAATGTAGAAGTTCTGTTAGCCGATGCGCTGCATATTGCTCCGATGCCCGCTGATTGCGTCGTGCTGAACATGGTTTTGCATCATTTTGAAGACCCCGCCGACGCGCTACGCACGCTGACCCAGCACCTGCGCGACGGCGGAAGTTTGCTGCTCACCGAGCTGTGCAGCCACAACCAAACCTGGGCACATGAAGCCTGCGGAGACCGTTGGCTTGGCTTCGACCAAGACGCGCTCACTCAATGGGCGCACGAAGCCGGTCTGGAAACGGGCGAAAGCCTGTACCTCGGGCTGCGTAATGGCTTTCAAATTCAGGTTCGGCACTTTGTTAGACCGGCTTTGCCGCTTTCTTCCCATCCATCCCTCACTCAAGGAAGTTATTCATGAGCGAATACTCCGTTTTCACCTCTGAGTCCGTGTCCGAAGGGCATCCGGACAAAATCGCTGACCAAATCTCCGATGCGGTGCTCGACGCCATCATCGCCGAAGACAAATACGCGCGCGTTGCCTGCGAAACGCTGGTGAAAACGGGCGTGGCCATCGTGGCCGGTGAAATCACCACCAGCGCATGGATTGACCTTGAAGAATTGGTGCGCGGCGTCATTTGTGACATCGGCTATACCAATTCTGACGTGGGTTACGACGGCAACACCTGCGGCATCATCAACATCATTGGTAAGCAATCCCCCGACATTAACCAAGGCGTTGACCGTGCCAAGCCAGAAGACCAAGGCGCGGGCGACCAAGGTTTAATGTTCGGTTATGCCAGCAATGAAACTGACGTGCTGATGCCTGCGCCTATTTGCTTCAGCCACCGTTTGGTGGAGCGTCAGGCCGAAGCGCGCAAATCAGGCTTGCTGCCGTGGCTGCGCCCTGATGCCAAATCCCAAGTCACTTGCCGTTATGAAGATGGCAAAGTCGTGGGCATTGATGCGGTCGTGTTGTCTACCCAGCACAACCCCGAAATCAGCCAAGCTGACCTGCGCGAAGCCGTGATGGAGCTGATTGTTAAGCACACGCTGCCCGCCGAATTGCTGCACAAAGACACGCAATTCCACATCAACCCAACCGGCAATTTCGTGATTGGCGGTCCAGTGGGCGATTGCGGTCTGACGGGCCGTAAAATCATCGTGGATTCCTACGGCGGCATGGCACGCCACGGCGGCGGCGCGTTCTCCGGTAAAGACCCGTCAAAAGTAGACCGTTCAGCGGCTTACGCGGGCCGTTATGTGGCGAAAAACATCGTCGCGGCGGGCTTGGCTGACCGTTGTGAAATTCAGGTTTCCTATGCCATCGGCGTAGCACAACCCACTTCTATTTCCGTGAATACCTTCGGCACTAACAAAGTTGAAGAGAGCAAAATCATCGAGTTAGTGCGCGAAGTCTTCGACCTGCGCCCTTACGCGATTACCAAAATGCTCGACCTGCTGCACCCGATGTACCGCGCCACTGCCGCATACGGTCACTTTGGCCGCACGCCGCAAGAAGTCACCGTCGGCAACGACACTTTCACCACCTTCACATGGGAAAAAACCGACAAGGTTGACGCCCTGCGCGCCGCTGCTGGCCTCTAAAAGTGGTTGAAAAAGCCCCGCTTGGCGTAGGCTAGGCGGGGCTTTTTTGTGTCTCTTTTTCGTTTTTGGAGTCGTGTAATGAACAACGCTGGCGAATACTTAGCGCATCGTCTTCACCATGAAATCCCTCTCACTCGCGCCATGCAACTGCGGGTTAATCGCTGGGAAAACCACGAGTTACAGTTAGCCGCGCCCTTGGAGCCGAACATCAATCACGCGGGCAGCATGTTTGGCGGCAGCCTGTACAGCGTGGCCGTATTAACCGGCTGGGGCTGGCTCACGCTGCGCCTGCGCGAGGCCGGAATTGAAGGCCAAATCGTGATTCGCGGCGGCAGCATCGAATACCCGCGCCCCATCACCGGCGAAGCGGTCGGCATTTGCGCCGCGCCCAGTGAAGCGGAGTGGGAGAAATTTGTTCGCCAATACCAACGCCGAGGCTTGGCGCGTCTTCAGCTTGATATTCACATTCATACCCCGAGCGGAGAAATTGCGGTGCATCTGCGTGGGGATTATGTGTTGCAGCGTTAA
>CAZBNX010000007.1:14930-29645 GCA_964493255.1 uncultured Pseudomonas sp. | reverse complement strand
TGAATTTCGCGCTTTCTGCGGCGTTTATGACGTTTTTTGTCGTCAAAATGGCGGATGCGTTGCGAACACAAGGGCGCTTGCAAGCGGAACGCCGTGAACACAGTTTACTCGACCAACAATTATTAGCCGTCGCAACGCAAGCAGCGGGTGCAGCGCATGAACTGAGCACCCCGCTTTCAACCATGAGCGTGTTGCTGAAAGAGTTGCAATGTGAGCGCGCCGATGACGCCACGTTGCGCGAAGATTTGGCGCTGTTACAGGCACAAGTCAGCCAATGCAAACACAGCTTGCAGCAACTGGTACGCGCCGCTGAAGCCGACCGAAAACAAACGCTTCAAGAGCAGCAGGCAGAAGAATGGGTGGATTCGGTGTTGCAGCGTTGGCACCTGATGCGCCCCGAGGTGACGTATCGCTATCAAGCGGCGGGCATTGGCGCAATGCCGACGCTTTCGCCGCCTGCGGATTTGAGCCAAGCCCTGTTGAATTTGCTCAATAACGCCGCTGATGCGTGCCCGCATCAATTAGAAATTCGCTTGGCGTGGGATGAAACCGAGCTGTGTATCAGCATTCGTGACCACGGCGCAGGCGTCCCGTTGGACATCGCCGAGCAATTAGGCAAACCGTTTTTCACCACGAAAAGCAAAGGAAAAGGCTTTGGGTTGGGCTTATTTCTCAGCCAAGCCAGCGTGAGTCGTGCGGGCGGCACCGTCAAACTGTACAGCCATGAAGAAGGCGGCACCTTGGCGGAGCTGCGTTTACCCTATGCCTAACACTTTGTTATAGAAGCTATTTTGGAGCGAGCATGAGCGAAGAACACTTATTTGAAGGCGAAGAAAAACCGCATCTACTCATTGTCGATGACGACCCTACGTTTGCGCGCGTGTTAGCCCGTGCCATGACGCGGCGCGGGTTGCGTGTGTCAGTGGCCAGTTCTGCGGAGGAAGGTTTTGCGCTGGCGGAACAGGATTTACCCGATTTCGCCACATTGGATTTGAAAATGGACGGCGATTCCGGGCTGGTGCTGCTGCCGCGTTTGCTGGCGCTCGATAGCGAAATGCGCGTCGTGATTCTGACCGGCTATTCGAGCATTGCGACCGCTGTTGAAGCGATTAAACGCGGTGCGTGTAATTACCTCTGCAAACCCGCCGATGCCGACGACGTATTAGCCGCGTTATTGGCGCAGCATGTTGAAGTGGAGAACCTTGTTCCTGAAAACCCCATGTCAGTGGATAGGCTCCAATGGGAGCACATTCAGCGCGTGTTAGCCGAAAATGAAGGCAATATCTCCGCAACAGCGCGCGCGTTAGGGATGCACCGCCGCACGTTGCAACGCAAATTGCAAAAGCGTCCGGTGCGCCGTTAATGGGGGCACTCTTTCTACAGACGTTGGCCGTTACGTTGCCGGTATTCGCCATGTTGTTTTTAGGCGTTTTTCTCCGACGTTCAGGGCAAATTGACGAACATTTCATCCATACCGCGACTAAGTTAGTGTTTAACGTCAGTATGCCGGTGATGTTGTTTCTGGCCATTCTCAAAGCCGATTTGCGCGTGGCGTTACAGCCTGCGGTGCTCGGTTATTTTGTGCTGGCAACGGTGCTTGGATTTGCGTTGGTGTGGGCATTTGCGGCGTGGCAAGTGCCGCGCACCGAGCGGGGCGTGTATGTACAGGGCGCATTTCGGGGCAATAACGGCATTGTGGGATTGGCGTTGGCCGTGAGCCTTTACGGGGATTACGGGTTGTCGTTGGGCGGTGTGTTAGGCGGCGTGGTCATCCTGACGTACAACAGTTTAGCGGTCTGGGTGTTGGAGTATTACAACCCCAATAGCCGCACTACGGCGTGGAGTGTTCTCAAAAATATCCTGAAAAATCCGTTAATTATCGGCGTATTGGCGGCCATTCCGTTTGCAGCATGGCAGCTTCATTTGCCTGCATGGTTGATTACATCGGGGCAATATCTGGCGCAATTAACCTTGCCGCTGGCGCTGATTTGTATTGGCGGAAGTTTGTCGTTAGCGGTGATGCGTGAGAGTAGCCAACTGGCGCTCAGTGCCAGCGCGATGAAGATGGTGGTGCTGCCGTTATTGGGCACGCTGGGCGCGTGGTGTGTGGGGTTTCGCGGGGCAGAATTAGGGATTTTATTTCTGTATTTCGCCAGCCCGACGGCGGCGGCCAGCTTCGTGATGGCGCGCGCGGTAGGCGCTAATCACCAGTTAGCAGCGGCGATTATCGTCATGACGACGCTGTTGGCGGTGGTTACCACGAACATCGGCTTATTTGTGTTGCAGTGGGGCGCGTGGATTTAGCGCACAGAAAAACGCCGGGCTAACCCGGCGTTTTCGTTTTAGCCTTCGAGTTTCTTTTTCAGTAACTCATTGACTTGTCCGGGGTTTGCCTTGCCTTTAGAGGCTTTCATGGCTTGCCCGACGAAGAAACCAAACATCTTGCCGCGTTTGGCTTCATCGCTGGCGCGGTATTGCTCGACTTGCGCGGCGTTGGCGGCCAGCACTTCATCCAGCATGGATTCAATCGCGCCGGAATCCGTGACTTGTTTCAAACCTTTGGCTTCGATGATGGCGTCGGCGGAGTCACCTTCACCGGCGGCTAAGGCTTCAAAGACCATTTTGGCGATTTTGCCGGAAATGGTGTTGTCTTTGATGCGCGTAATCAGGCCACCCAACTGCGCGGCGCTGACCGGCGATTGTTCAATTTCCAAGCCTTCTTTGTTGAGCAGGCTCGACAGTTCGCCCATCACCCAGTTCGCAGCTAATTTGGCGTCGTCGCAGGCGCGTTGTACGTCTTCGAAGTATTCCGCCATTTCACGGCTGGCCGATAACACGCTGGCATCGTAGCTTGAAAGGCCATATTGGCTTTCAAAGCGCGCGCGTTTCTCGGTGGGAAGTTCGGGTAACTGGCCGCGAATTTCTTCGATAAAGCACGCTTCCAGCACGACCGGCAGCAAGTCTGGGCACGGGAAGTAACGGTAATCGTTGGCTTCTTCTTTGCCACGCATGGAGCGCGTTTCGTCTTTGTTCGGGTCGTAGAGGCGCGTTTCTTGAACCACTTTGCCGCCGTCTTCAATCAGCTCAATTTGCCGTTGAATTTCGTGGTTAATCGCCTTTTCGATGAAACGGAACGAATTCACGTTTTTGATTTCGGCGCGCGTACCAAACGCGGTTTGCCCTTTCGGACGCACCGAGACGTTACAGTCGCAACGCAACGAACCTTCGGCCATGTTGCCATCGCAGATGCCCAAGTAACGCACCAGCGCGTGAATGGCTTTGACGTAAGCCACGGCTTCTTTGGCGCTGCGAATGTCAGGCTCAGAGACAATTTCCAGCAGCGGCGTACCGGCACGGTTTAAGTCGATGCCAGACATGCCGTGAAAATCTTCATGCAAACTTTTGCCTGCGTCTTCTTCCAAGTGTGCGCGGGTGATGCCGATGCGCTTGGTGGTGCCATCTTCCAGCGTGATATCCAGATGGCCTTTGCCCACAATCGGGTGGTCCATTTGGCTGGTTTGATAGCCTTTCGGCAGGTCGGGGTAGAAATAATTTTTGCGCGCAAAGACGTTGGTGCGGCCTAGTTCCGCATCAATCGCCAACCCAAATTTGACCGCCATGCGTACCGCTTCCGCGTTCAGCACGGGCAAGGTGCCGGGCATGCCCAAATCAACCAAGCTGGCTTGTGTGTTGGGTTCTGCGCCGAACGTGGTGGCACTGCCGGAGAAAATCTTCGATTGGGTGGAGAGTTGGGCGTGAATTTCTAGCCCAATAACGGTTTCCCATTGCATACGACTGTTCCTCTAATTCCTCAAAGCGGGGTGGGTTAGAACCCTGCGGGGGCGCGTGTGTGCCAATCGGTGAGCTGTTGGTACTGGTGCGCCACGTTGAGTAAGCGGCCTTCTTGGAAATAAGGCGCTAACAGTTGCACGCCGACGGGTAAGCCATCGACAAAACCGGCAGGCATCGACAGGCCCGGAATGCCTGCCAAGTTGGCGGTGATGGTGTAGATGTCTTCTAAATAAGCGGAAACGGGGTCGCCGTTTTTCTCGCCTAATTTCCACGCGGGATTCGGCGTAGTTGGGCCTAAAATGAGGTCAACGTCGTTGAACGCGCTGATAAAATCGTTCTTGATGAGGCGGCGGATTTTTTGCGCTTTCAGGTAATACGCATCGTAATAACCCGCTGACAGCGCGTAAGTCCCGACCATGATGCGGCGTTTCACTTCAGCACCGAAACCTTCGGCACGCGAACGCTTGTACAAATCTTCAAGATTGACCGGATTTTCACAGCGATGGCCAAAACGCACGCCATCAAACCGCGACAGGTTAGAGCTGGCTTCTGCCGGAGCAATAACGTAATACGCCGGAATAGCATGTTGCAGGTTGGGCAAACTGATGTCGTGCAGGGTAGCGCCTTGTGTTTGCAGCAGCTCGGCGACGGCGCGCACGGCGTCACCAATGCGGCTGTCCAGACCGGCACCGAAATACTCTTTTGGCAAGCCGATGCGTAAACCGGCTAACGGTTTATTTAACGCGGCCAAATAATCGTCTACGGGTTGATCCACGCAGGTGGAATCTTTGGCATCAAAACCGGCCATTGCGCCCAAAAGCAGCGCGCAATCTTCAGCGGTGCGCGCAATTGGGCCGCCTTGGTCGAGGCTGGAAGCGTAGGCAATCATCCCCCAACGCGAAACGCGCCCATAGGTAGGTTTTAGGCCGGTTAAGTTAGTGAGTGCTGCCGGTTGGCGAATGGAGCCGCCGGTATCGGTGCCGGTTGCGGCAGGAATCAGGCGCGCCGCGACAGCCGCCGCCGAGCCACCCGAAGAACCACCCGGAACGCGGCTCACATCCCACGGGTTTTTCACCGCACCAAAATGGCTGGATTCGTTGGCCGAACCCATCGCAAATTCGTCCATGTTCAATTTGCCCAAACTCACGGCACCGGCAGCGGCGAGTTTCTCGACCACGGTGGCGTTATAGGGCGCTTTGAAATTGTGCAGAATTTTTGAGGCGCAGGTGGTGAGCACGCCCTCGGTACAAAATAAATCTTTATGCGCGATGGGTGCGCCGAGCAGTGCGCCCGTTTCACCAGCCGCACGGCGGGCGTCGGCGGCCTGCGCTTGGGCGCGCGCCTCGTCAGCGGTGACAGTAATAAAGCTGTTGAGCTGTGAATCCAGCGCGTTGATGCGGCCTAACAAGGTGTCGGTTAATTCAACGGCGGAGAATTCTTTGGCGTCTAGGCCACGCGCGATTTGCGCTAAGGTTAGCTGGTGCATCACTCAATCACCTTCGGAACCAGATAGAGACCACTGTCAACGGCGGGGGCAATCGCTTGATAGGCATCGCGTTGGTCGGATTCTGTCACCGCGTCGGCGCGCAGGCGTTGCGTGGCCTCCAGCGGATGCGCCAGCGGCGCAATGCCATCGGTATCGACAGCCTGCATCTGGTCAATCAGGCCAAGAATGTTGTTGAGGGTTTCGGTGGTGCGTGGAATTTCGGCTTCGTCCAGCCCGAGGCGGGCAAGATGGGCGATTTTTTCCACGTCGGAGCGTTCGAGCGCCATCGGAAATCTCCAGCGGAAAACGGCGAAAGGCTCACCGCCATAAAAGGCGAACAGAGCCGGAAAAAGTCGGAAAGGGGTGGAAATGGCCGCTTATAGAAGCTATTTAGCCGCCATGAAGCACGGCAATCTAGCACAGTGCGACTTGCCCAAAAACCCTGCCGTTGTTAGAGTCCGCCGCACTTTTTACCCACGAGTTCCCAGGGTTCCTGTCCCATGTTGAAAAAGCTGCGCGGCATGTTTTCCAGCGATCTTTCGATCGACTTGGGAACGGCAAATACGTTGATTTATGTTCGTGAACGCGGAATTGTGCTTAACGAACCTTCAGTTGTGGCTATTCGCAGCAACGGTAACCAAAAAAGTGTGGTTGCTGTTGGCACCGATGCGAAGCGTATGCTTGGGCGTACTCCGGGCAATATTGCGGCAATTCGTCCAATGAAAGATGGCGTTATCGCTGATTTCAGTGTGTGCGAAAAAATGTTGCAATACTTCATTAACAAGGTCCACGAGAGCAGCTTTTTGCAGCCTAGTCCGCGCGTGCTCATTTGTGTGCCTTGTAAATCTACCCAAGTTGAGCGCCGTGCTATTCGTGAGTCGGCCTTGGGTGCGGGTGCGCGGGAAGTCTTCTTAATTGAAGAACCCATGGCCGCTGCGATTGGCGCGGGCTTGCCGGTTGAGGAAGCGCGCGGTTCTATGGTGGTTGACATCGGTGGCGGTACCACAGAAATCGCCCTGATTTCGTTGAATGGTATTGTGTATGCCGAATCTGTGCGCGTCGGCGGCGACCGTTTCGATGAAGCCATCGTGACTTATGTACGTCGTAATTATGGCAGTTTGATTGGTGAAGGCACCGCCGAGCGCATCAAACAAGAAATTGGCACCGCCTATCCGGGCGGCGATGTGCGTGAATTAGAAGTGCGTGGCCGTAATTTGGCGGAAGGTGTTCCGCGTAGTTTCACGCTCAATTCGAGCGAGGTGCTGGAAGCACTGCAAGAATCGCTGGCCACTATTGTGCAAGCCGTGAAAAGTGTTCTGGAGCAATCGCCGCCTGAATTGGCGTCTGATATTGCCGAGCGCGGTTTGGTCTTAACGGGTGGTGGTGCGCTGTTGCGTGACCTAGACAAATTACTGTCACAGGAAACGGGGCTGCCCGTTATTGTCGCTGAAGACCCCCTGACATGCGTTGCGCGTGGCGGTGGTCGTGCGTTGGAAATGATTGACCGCCACACAATGGACCTGCTGTCGGCTGAATAAATGGCGCGTCCAACTCTGGGTGCGTATCGCGCGCCCAGAAAGTTGGGATGACATGCAACGGATGGCTGATATCCCTGCTTTTTTGCCCTTCGTCGCAAGGAGCTCGCTATTAAACCGCTGTTTGCC
The DNA here is from genome assembly GCA_964493255.1 of uncultured Pseudomonas sp. Classification (GTDB taxonomy): domain Bacteria; phylum Pseudomonadota; class Gammaproteobacteria; order Pseudomonadales; family Pseudomonadaceae; genus Geopseudomonas. The sequence goes on along the minus strand of CAZBNX010000007.1, from coordinate 22,703 downwards.
AAGGAACCCGTTCTGGGTATCCGTTTATTGGTTCTCACTATTTTCTCTATTGTGCTCATGGTGGTCGATGCGCGCTTTGACTTTTTGCGTCCTGTACGCAGCCAGCTCGCGCAAGTGGTAACGCCGTTGTATTGGCTAACAGAGCAACCTGTACATTTGTGGGAATCGCTTAATCGTCAATTCAGTAGCCGTGATGAGCTATTAGTCGAAAACGAAAAACTCAAAGCTGAAGCCTTGCTGTTACAACGGCGGTTGCAAAAGTTAGCCACGCTGACAGAGCAAAATGTTCGGTTGCGAGAGTTATTAAATTCGGCTGCTTTGGTGGATGACCGTGTACTCGTCAGTGAGTTAATCGGCGTTGACCCCAATCCGTTCACGCATCGCATCCTGATTGATAAGGGTGAAAAAGACGGCGTGTTTCTGGGTCAGCCTGTACTTGATGCGTCTGGCCTGATGGGGCAAGTGGTTGAAGTGATGCCATACACCGCGCGCGTATTGCTGATTACAGACACCACGCACAGTATTCCCGTGCAAGTGAACCGGAACGGTTTGCGTGCGATTGCATTAGGTACTGGCAACATGGAGCGTTTAGAGCTGCGTTACGTCTCGGAAACTGCGGATATTCGACCGGGCGATTTACTGGTGAGTTCGGGTTTAGGCCAGCGTTTTCCGGCGGGTTATCCGGTAGCTGTGGTCAGTGAGGTGATTGACGACCCCGCGCAACCGTTTGCGGTGGTGCGTGCTGTGCCTACCGCGCATTTAAATCGTAGCCGCTACATGCTGTTGGTCTTCAGTGACCCTCGCACGCCAGAACAGCGCGCCGCCGATTCCGCGCGCGCTCAAGAAGAAGCTGACCGGCGTTCTAATACAGCGCCGCCTGTGAATCCGGCGAGTGCTGTTCCTGCTTCACCGCGCGTCACTCACCCTAATCCGACCGTTCCGCCGGTGGTTGCACCGCCCGCCGCGCGTCATTGAGGAATGTTGTGATGGTCAACGATTCACCGCGTAATGCTTGGTTTGTCTGGTTTAGCTTATTTGTGGCGTTGTTACTCAGCATTGCCCCTATTCCTGAATTTATGGCGGTAGGACGACCTTTATGGCTGCCCTTGCTGGTGTCTTTTTGGTTATTGATGGCACCGCAACAAATTGGCACGACGCGCATCTGGTTGCTGGGGTTGGTGCTGGATGTGTTGTGCGGCACGTTGCTCGGTTACAACGCACTGCTGCTGAGTTTGTTGGTCAGTATGGTGTTGTCGTTACAACAACGGTTGCGCTTATTTCCCCTGTGGCAACAAAGCCTTGCGTTGTTAGTGCTCTTTGGTTTGGTACAGCTTGTGCAGTTGTGGCTTGACAGTTTGGGCGGCAATCGCGCGCCCAGTTTGTTGGCGTTGTTACCGGCGTTAGTCAGTGCCTTGTTATGGCCTTGGATTACGGCGGTTATGCAGTTTTTCTGCCGTCGTTTGCATGTGTATTAACAAAGTAAGGACAGACATGAGCACCCTGTATTTGGCTTCATCGTCTCCGCGTCGTCGGGAGTTATTGGCGCAAATTGGTGTGCCGTTTGAGCGCGTCTCCGCTGATATTGATGAAAGCGTTCTGCCGGGCGAAACCCCAGAAGCCTACGTCGAACGCTTGGCGCGTGCCAAAGCGCGGGCCGGTTTTGCGCGCGTAACCACGCCGCACGCCGTGGTTTTGGGAGCCGATACAACCGTTGTATTGGACGGGCGCATTCTCGGCAAACCACAACAGTGCGCCGAGGCTACCGCCATGTTGTTGGCGTTATCGGGGCGTGAGCATCAGGTATTAACGGCGGTTGCCGTGTACGACGGTTCGCGTGAGTTACAGCGTGTTGTCCGCAGTAACGTGCATTTTCGTGACATATCCGCAGAAGAATGCCAAGCCTACTGGGACAGCGGCGAACCCTGCGATAAAGCCGGAAGTTACGGTATTCAAGGATTAGGCGCGGTGTTTGTGCGTCATCTGGAAGGCAGTTATTCAGCGGTGGTTGGTTTGCCGTTGTGTGAAACGGCGGCACTTTTGGCCGAGTTTGGTGTTCCTTGTTGGCAGACTGCGCCTCACGCCTGAGTGCGCGCATCCATCCGCGTGAGTTTCTGTCGGGAAGGTGACAGATGAGTGAAGAAATCCTGATCAATATCACGCCGATGGAGTCACGGGTTGCCGTGGTCGAAAACGGTGTTTTGCAAGAAATACACGTCGAACGCACGCAGCGCCGAGGCATTGTCGGCAACATTTATAAAGGCAAGGTGGTGCGAGTGCTGCCCGGTATGCAAGCCGCCTTTGTGGACATCGGTTTAGAGCGCGCCGCTTTTATTCATGCCGCCGATATTTCTGCGCGAGAAGGCAGCGTGGAAAACATCAGTGCGCTGGTGCAAGAGGGGCACAGTTTGGTGGTGCAAGTCACCAAAGACCCGATTGGCAGCAAAGGGGCGCGCTTAACTACGCAGCTTTCTATTCCGTCGCGTTATTTGGTGTATATGCCACGCACGCGGCATGTGGGGATTTCGCTGAAAATTGAAGGCGAAGCCGAGCGCGAGCGCCTGCGCCAACTGGTGACGGCGTGCATGGCAGCCGAAGGCATCGAAGGGATGGGCGGTTTCATTCTACGCACTGCCGCTGAAGGTGCGGGCGAAGATGAAATTTTGGCGGATATTCGCTATTTGCATCGCCTGTGGGAGCAGATTCAAACGCAAATGCAGATGGCTTCTGCGCCGTCGGTGATTTATGAGGATTTGTCGCTGGCGTTGCGGACTTTGCGTGATTTATCGGGCGTGCGAACCGAAAAAATCCGCGTCGATTCGCGTGAAACTTTCGTGAAATTGGGGCAGTTTGTCGGCGAGTTAATGCCCGAAATGGCGGACCGACTGGAGCATTATCCGGGCGAGCGTCCGATTTTTGATTTGTACGGCGTTGAGGATGAAATTCAAAAGGCGCTAGAGCGTAAAGTTCCTTTGAAATCAGGTGGTTATCTCGTCATTGACCCCGCCGAAGCCATGACCACCATTGACGTCAATACCGGCGCTTTTGTGGGGCATCGCAACCTTGAAGAAACCATTTTCAAAACCAATCTGGAAGCGGCGACCGCCATTGCGCGCCAGCTTCGGCTGCGTAATTTAGGCGGCATTATCATCATCGACTTTATTGATATGGCCGATGAAGAACACCGCCGCCAAGTGTTACGCACCTTGGAAAAAATGCTCGAACGTGACCACGCCAAAACCAACATCATCGGGATTACCGAATTAGGTTTAGTGCAAATGACGCGCAAGCGCACGCGCGAAAGCCTGCAACAAGTGCTGTGTGAGCCTTGCCCAAGCTGCCAAGGACGCGGACGCTTGAAAACAGCCGACACGGTTTGTTATGAAATTTTTCGAGAAATTATGCGTGTGGCGCGCGCCTATCAGGCTGATTCTTATAGGGTTTTAGCCAGTCAAGTGGTTATTGACCGTTTACTGGATGAAGAATCCGGCAATGTCGCAGATTTAGAAGCCTTTATCGGGCGCTCAATTCGTTTTATGGTCGATTCAGAATATACCCAAGAGCACTACGACGTGGTGCCGCTCTGAGTCGTCTACATGCCGCTACCCTCTGCCAGTGCTCCTGAACGCCTATTACGCGGGGTTTTTGCCCTGCTGGCGCTGGTGTTATTGCTGGTAGCGGTGTGGGTCAGTGTGGCGCGGGCGTTGTTGCCGCTGCTCAATGAATACCGCCCTGAACTTGAAAGCGCACTCCGTAGCCATCTGGGGCGAGACGTGCGAATTGGTCACATTACAGGCCGTTGGGAAGGGTTATCGGCTCATCTTGTTGTGCGTGATATTGAAATCCGCGACGGTGAGCATTTGATTTATCTGGAAAATCTCAGCGTTATTCCTGACGTGTGGAGCAGTCTGCACAGCGGCGCGTTGCGTGTATCGCGTGTGGCGTTGGAGGGATTGCAGTTGGGAATACGCCAAAACGCGGATGGAAATTGGCAACTCAAAGGCTGGGGTATCTCCCCCAACACGCCAGACACTGCACCCCTCGACCCCGCCGCCGCATGGCAAACCGTAGCGATTTTTCACGAAGTGCAATTAATTGATGCACGCCTGACGGTTGAGCCGTGGCAGCGTCCGGCGTTTGCATTAAATGATATTGACGCCCAGCTTAACGTCCATGCCGATGCGCTTCAGTTGCACAGCCGTTGGCGCTTACCCGATGGACAGCCCGCCTCGTTGCGCGTCGATGTGGATGACGCCCGCCGGTGGCCCCAGACGCGCGTTCAGGTTTACGCAGAGCTGCCCAACGCGGATTGGCTGCCGTGGTTGCCGCCGCTGGTTTTACCCGAAGGCGGCGAAATGACGCGCTTGAATGCGGGCGGACAGCTCTGGCTGACGTGGGCGGATGGGCATCTTCAGCGCGCGGTGACGCGGGTCGCGGTGCCTGCCCTCACTATCAATCTGCGGGGGGCTCACCAAAGCACCGCTTTCAACGACCTGCAAGGCACCGCGTGGTTAGCGCGCACAACAGAAGGCGTTTGGACATTACAAACCTCTGATATTGAAGGGCAATTTGCTGGGCGTTCGTTAGGGCTTGGTGCGATGCGGGTCGAATACACGCGCCCCGATGCGCCGTGGACGCTTCATTTGGCACACATAGACCTTGCGCCGCTCAGTCAAATGGTGATGCAGCTCGCGCCGCTGCCGCCACTGGCGCATGACATTGTGGCCACTTTAGCGCCGCAAGGTGTGCTGGAGTCTGCGCGTATTCAGGTGCAGCCGCGCGCGAATGCGTTGCCGGAAGCGGATTATCACGTTCGCCTGACGCGCGTGGGTACGCAGGCATGGGGCGGCGTGCCCGCGTTTGCCAATATCAGCGGTGAATTAACCGGCAATTTGCACGGCGGTGAATTGCGCCTTGATACCCAAGATTTCATGCTGCATTTGCCGCGTTTATTTCCTGAAGCGTGGCATTACCGAACGGCACAGGCGCGCTTGCAATGGCAGTTGGATGCGCGTGCTTTCACATTATCCAGTCGATTGATGCGTTTATCGGGTGAGGAAGGCGAATTGGCGGGCAACATGCTGATTCGCCTTTTTCATGATGCCGCCGCTGAAAGCTACATGGATTTGCAAGTGGGCTTGCAACACGGCAGCGCCCTCTATACCCCGCGCTATTTACCGACGCGCTTGGCGGGCTTTAGCCCGAGTCTGGCAACGTGGTTGCAGCAGGCCATTCGTGGCGGTCAGGTGGAACAGGGCATGTTCATCTATCAAGGGGCATTAAGCGCGCAGCGCCCGGAAACTGCGCGGGCGTTGGCGCTGTATTTCAACGTCAATGAAGCGGCGTTGGATTACCAAGCCGAATGGCCGCCTTTATCGCAGATACGCGGAGAAGTGTTTGTTGAAGATGAGCGCATTCGGGTGTTGGCACCCGCTGCACGCGCGTGGAATAGCCAATTAGAAAACGTAGATGTGCAGCTTGACCGGCGGCGTAACCCGATGAAATTGCAGGTAAATGGGCGTATCCGCAGCGATGTTGTCGATGGGTTACGCATTCTGCAAGACACGCCGTTAGGCCGCGAAAAAACCTTCGCCACATGGAAAGGAGAAGGCGCATTACAGGGTGATTTACAGCTAGAAATTCCGTTGGAAGGCAAAGAGGACGTGCGCGCGCGTGTTGGTTTTGCGGCAGACAATGCGCGACTCCAGCTCAGTAATCCCGCGCTGGATATTCAGGCGATACAAGGCCATTTTGTGTACGACACCGAACGCGGCCTCAGCAGCAATGACCTAAAAGCCCAGCTCTGGGGACACGCGGTGCGTGCCCGTTTGCAGGCGTCGGGGCGTCCGGGGAAACCGCGCAGCCAACTAACGGCAGAGGGTTCAACGGACGTAGCGCGGTTGGCGAACTGGTTGGGTGCGCCTGATGGCTTGCCGGTATCGGGGCGTTTACCGTATCGGCTGGCGCTGGATGTGCAAGGGGACGAGCGTTGGCTCACCGTCAAATCTTCGTTGCAGGGTGTGGCGGTGGATTTGCCTGCACCGTTGGGCAAGCTCGCCAGTGAAACGCGCGACAGCCAATGGCAGATGAACTTCACTGGACGCGAACAGGTGTACCGCTTCAACCAACCGAATGTGATGAGCATGGACATGGCTTTGCCGATGGGCGCACGGTTGGAGCGCGCGCGCGCGGAGTGGCGTTTTGGCACACAAACGGCCACTGCGCCCAGCGAACCCGGCTGGCGTTTGGTCGGTGAGGTGGCGCGTTTAGATGTGGGTGCATGGCGCACCGTTATAGATAAGTGGATGACAAGCAAAGGAAATACGTCGAAAGGCGTCGCGCTGCATACGGTGAATATCAACGTGCGAGAAGTGATATTGGGTTCGCTGACATTTCGTGCGTTGGCGATGCAGCTCAATACGCAAAGTACGGGGGTGGGAATATCGCTTGATGGACCAGAATTAAAAGGTCAGCTCACGATACTGAATCAGAAAAGCGCGCCGTGGACGTTGCATTTACAACGTGTTCATTTGCCGTCGCGTGTGGGTAATACCGCTGACCCTGATGCCACGCCTGACCCACTGGCGAGTGTCAATCCGCGTCTTTTACCCGCGCTGGATGTGCGCGTAGATAATCTTTGGCAGGGCACGGACCGGCTGGGCCGTTGGCAATTTCAGATGCGTCCTAGCGCCAATGGCGCAACTTTCAATGGGTTGAATCTTGAATTACGCGGCTTAACCGTGGGCGGAACGCTAGAATGGCAAAGCGCACGCACGACATATAAAGGTGTGCTATATGGCGAAAACGTGAGCGATATTTTGCTGGCATGGGGCTTTGCGCCCAGCATCAGTAGCGAAAATTTTCGGGTTACTGTGGATGGCGGTTGGCCCGGTTCTCCGGCGCAGGCGGGGTTACGTCAATTCAGCGGTTCGTTAGATATTCGGGCGCGCAACGGGCAGGTGGCAGCGGTTGAAAGCGGTGCGTTGCGCGTGTTCGGTATTTTCAATTTTGATGCGTTGCGTCGTCGATTACGCTTTGATTTTAGTGACTTATTCGGCAAAGGTTTGGCCTATGACCGTATCGACGGTCGGTTGCAAGGAACGGACGGCGTGTTTCTCACCGATAAACCGTTCACGCTAGAAGGCCCCTCAACACGTTTAGAATTAGAAGGCCAACTGGATGCGGTGAATGAGCAAATGGCCAGCCGTTTGCGCGTTTCCTTGCCCTTGTCGAATAACTTGCCGGTGGCGGCATTGTTAGCCGGTGCGCTACCCGTAGCCGGAGCCTTGCTCATCGTAGACCGCTTGGTCGGTGACCAAATTTCTAAAGTGGCCAGCGTTGAATACCGCGTCGATGGCGCGTGGCAAAACCCACAAATCAGCCCCTTTGGTAAGCCTTCTTCCTCCCCCGATAGCGAGACCCTCGAATGAAAACCGCGCGCGTCGCTGTGATTCAAATGGTGAGCGGATTGGATGTACGCGCCAATCTTGCCAGTGCCGCCGCGTTACTCGCTGAGGCCAAGCAACAGGGCGCACTGTTAGCGGTTCTGCCAGAAAATTTCGCCACTTTTGGGCAACCCCATCAGGCAGCTTTTGCGTTAGCTGAAGCCGATGGCAACGGCCCTTTGCTGACGTGGCTGCGTCGTAGCGCGCGCGCATTAGGCGTATGGATTGTGGCCGGTACGCTGCCGTTATTGCCTACCGGACAGCGCAGCGGAAAGCCATGCGCCGCCTCGTTGGTGATGGATGAACACGGCGAATGCGTGGCGCGTTACGA
>CAZBNX010000007.1:2268-14830 GCA_964493255.1 uncultured Pseudomonas sp. | reverse complement strand
CGCGCATTGGGAGCTGTTGGTACGCGCGCGCGCGGTTGAAACCCAGTGTTTTATGCTTGCGCCCAATCAAGGCGGCACCCATCCCAACGCGCGTGAAACGTGGGGGCATTCGCTGATTGTGGATGCGTGGGGTACGCCGTTGGCGAGTGCTGCGCGCGGTGAGGCGGTGCTGCTCGCTGACCTCGATTTTTCTGCACAGACGGCCATTCGCCAGCGGATGCCTGTCATGACGCATCGTCGTTTCAGCGACGGCGCTTTGCAATTATTTGCTATGGAGTCTGCATGAATACCTTGTCTTCCGTGAGTGCTCATTTGTTGACGCCTGCTGGTCTGACGCTCGACCATCTGCCCGCCTTATTGGGCGAATTAAGCGGTCCCGGCGTGGATGCGGCGGATCTGTACTTTCAAAGCATCGTCTCTGAATCGTGGTTGTTAGAAGACGGCATCGTCAAAGAAGGCAGCTTCAACCTTGATCAGGGTGTGGGGGTGCGCGCGCAATCCGGGGAAAAAACCGGCTTCGCGTACAGCAACAGCCTTGCACCGCACGCGCTGCAACAGGCGATTGCTGCCGCGCGTTCTATTTCGCGTGCCGGTCAGGAAGGGCGCGTGTGCGCTACACGGGTGAGCGCGCCGGTGCGTTTGTATGCTGCTGAAAATCCGTTGGACGTGTTGTCGCGTGCGGAAAAAGTCGCGCTATTACAACGAGTTGACCTTGCAACCCGTGCGCTAGACCCGCGCGTCGTGCGTGTCACCGTGAGCTTGGCGGGTGTCTGGGAGCATGTGTTAGTGGCCGCTGCTGATGGCGGGCTAGGCGCAGATATTCGCCCACTCGTGCGAATGAATGTCAGTGTGATTGTGGAGCACAATGGCCGCCGTGAGCGTGGTAGTCATGGCGGCGGCGGGCGCACGGATTACCGTTATTTCCTCGAAAATGACCGCGCCATGAACTACGCGCGTGAGGCCGTGCGCCAAGGTTTGGTGAATCTGGACGCGGTGCCTGCTCCGGCGGGTGCCATGCCGGTGGTGTTGGGGAACGGCTGGAGCGGTGTGCTGCTGCATGAGGCTGTGGGGCATGGGCTGGAAGGCGATTTCAACCGTAAAGGCAGCTCTGCTTACAGCGGGCGCGTGGGCGAGGCGGTGGCTTCTAGCCTGTGTACGATTGTGGATGATGGCACGTTAGCGGGGCGTCGTGGGTCATTGAGCATGGATGATGAAGGCACGCCGAGCCAATGTAATGTCTTGATTGAAAACGGTATTTTGAAAGGCTACATGCAAGACAAGTTGAACGCGCGTTTGATGGGCGTTGCGCCAACCGGTAATGGACGGCGCGAGTCTTATTCCAGCTTGCCGATGCCACGCATGACCAATACCTACATGCTGGCCGGTGAAAGTGACCCTGAAGACATTATCCGTTCCGTCAAACGTGGGCTGTATTGCGCCAGCTTGGGCGGCGGGCAAGTGGACATCACCAGCGGTAAATTTGTGTTTTCAACCAGCGAAGCCTATTTAATTGAAGACGGCAAAATCACCACACCAGTGAAAGGCGCGATGCTGATTGGCAACGGCCCTGAGGCGATGAGTCGTGTGTCGATGGTGGGTAATGATTTGGCGCTGGATAGCGGCGTGGGTATTTGCGGCAAAGACGGGCAATCGGTGCCGGTGGGCGTTGGTCAGCCGACGTTGAAAATTGAAAGCATCACCGTGGGCGGAACGGGCAGCTAAAGGCTGCCCGCTGTGTTTTTAGCGTAAACCGCGCTGCATTTCGTCGATTTCGCGCAGATAGCGAAACAATTTGCGTGCCGCAGTCGGCGGTTTGTTGTGTGCGGTTTCGTGTTGCGCGTGGCGGATAACTTGGCGCAGGTGCTGGACATCGGCGTCGGGGTATTCCGCCAGCAAGGCTTCAAGGTCGTTATCGGTGCCGCCAATGAGGCGGTCGCGCCAGCGTTCAAGGCTGTGGAAACGCTCGTTGTATTCGCGGGTCGAGCTGTCCATTTGTGCTAATAGGCTGTTGATGGCGTCTAAATCTTGGTCACGCATCAGCTTGCCGATGTATTGAATGTGGCGTTTTCGTGCGGCGTGCACCTTGTGTTTGGGTGCTTCTTGGATGGCTTTTAGCAGCGCATCCGAGAGTGGCAAACAGGCCAGTTGATCGGCTTTGAGGGTGGTCAAGCGGTCGCCGAGGTCTTGTAAGGCGTGCAGTTCGCGCTTGATTTGGGTTTTGCTCTTCTCTTCGGAGAAGGTGTTGTCGAATTTTGCAGACATGGGGCGGATCCAATAAGCAGGGCCGCCATGATACTCAGTCGGAGGGGCGCTTGTCCGGCCTGCTCCGCTGGATTGTGAGAGAGGAACGCACATGAGTTCAGCATTAGAAAGCGTCGGGCCAGAGGCATTGCCCGGGTTAAAAGCGCAAGTCAGTGACATCATTGCTGAAGCCCATCGCCAAGGTGCAAGCGCGTGTGAAGTGGCCGTTTCGTTGGAGCAAGGGCTGTCGGTTGAAGTGCGTCAAGGGGACGTGGAAACCGTTGAATTTCACCGCAATCGCGGGTTTGGCATCACGCTTTATGTGGGGCAGCGCAAAGGAACGGCCAGCACCTCCGCGCAAGGTGAAGCGGCTATCCGCGAGACGGTCGCGGCAGCGTTGGCGATTGCGCGCCACACCTCGGAAGACGATTGCGCGGGGCTGGCAGATGCCCAGCTTATGGCCAGCGAATTACCAGATTTGGATTTATGGCACCCGTGGGATATTCACCCGGAAGAGGCCATTACGAAGGCATTGCGCTGTGAAGAAGCGGCATTTGCCTTCGACCCGCGCATCACCCGCGCCGATGGCACCAGCCTAATGACGGCGATGGGGTGCCGTGTGTATGGCAATAGCCATGGTTTTATCGGGGGTTATGCGTCAACGCGGCATAGTTTGAGCTGCGTCATGATTGCGGAAGGTGAAAACCAGATGCAGCGTGATTATTGGTACGACACGCAGCGTATCGGTACCGCATTGGCTTCGGACCAGTCGATTGGGCGTTTGGCCGCCGAGCGGGCGGTGCGGCGTTTGGGCGCGCGCCCCGTCCCGACCTGTGAAGTGCCGGTGTTGCTGGCGGCTGAAGTGGCGGGTGGTCTGTTTGGCGCGCTGATGAATGCGATTTCGGGCGGTAATTTGTATCGCAAATCGTCTTTTTTAGAAGGGGCCTTGGGCGAACAACTGTTCCCTGAATGGCTCACGCTGGACGAGCGGCCCTATCTGCCGCGCGCGCTGGGCAGTGCCAGTTTTGACAGTGATGGTTTGGCCACCCGCGCCCAGCCTTTTATCGAAAAAGGACGCTTGGTTTCTTATGCCTTGAGCACCTATTCGGGCCGCAAATTAAAGCTACCCAGCACGGCGAACGCGGGCGGCGTGCATAACTTATTTGTGTCACACGGCACGGATGATATGACAGCACTCATACGCGGGATGGGACGCGGTTTACTGGTAACGGAGCTAATGGGAAGCGGCGTCAACATGGTGACGGGCGATTATTCACGCGGTGCAGCGGGCTTCTGGATTGAAAACGGAGAAATTGCATTTCCGGTACAAGAAGTGACGATTGCGGGCAATTTACGCGATATGTTCCGCGATATTGTAGCGATTGGCAGCGATGTGGAAATGCGCGGCAATACCCGCACGGGGTCGGTGCTGATTAGCAAAATGACGGTAGGCGGTAGCTAATCAGTCGTGCGTGAGGGGGTGTTATTCCCCCTCACCAAAGTAATCATTAATGAGTGCTTGCAGGGCGAGTAACGCTTCGTCGGCGTGTTCGCCTTCGGTGCTGATATGAACGTCAGTGCCTTTACCGGCGGCCAACATCATGACCGACATGATGCTCTTGCCATCAACCATGCTCGCCGCGTTACGACCGATACGCACCGAACAAGGGAATTGAGCGGCAACACCGACAAATTTAGCAGCGGCGCGGGCGTGTAAACCCAATTTATTGATGATGCGGATGTCACAAGCTGGCATAAGCAGTGCCTCCGTTTAGCCAAGGTCGCGGTGACGAGTTTGGACGTTCTTGAGTGATGGGCGCAGTGCGTTGCTGAGACGTTCGGCGATGTACACCGAGCGGTGTTTTCCACCCGTGCAACCGATAGCCACCGTGACATACGCGCGGTTGCTGGCGGCAAATCGGGGTAGCCACTTTTCGAGATAATGCAGGATGTCCGTGTAAAGCTCCGTCACTTCAGATTGTTCGGTGAGATAATCAATAACGGGTTGCTCTAAACCACTGAAGTCGCGTAATTCAGGATGCCAGTAGGGATTAGGTAAACACCGCACATCAAATAAAATATCTGCCGTTACCGGCGCGCCGCGCTTAAAACCAAATGATTCGATAAGAAAAGCGGTGCCCGTAGAAGGTGCCCCTAATAAACGTAATTGCAACGTATCACGCAACTGATAAAGATTAAGGTGCGTTGTATCAATCTTCAGGTCAGCGAGGTCGGCAATTTCAGCTAACAGCGTGCTTTCGTCCTCAATTGCTTCCGCTAAAGAGCGGCGTTCATCCGTTAATGGATGACGGCGGCGCGTTTCAGAAAAGCGCTTTAAGAGTGTTCGGCTTTCAGCATCTAAATATAAAACGTCACAACGTATATTTAACTGCCGTAACCTCGACAATATTTCTGGAAAGCGAATCAATTGGCTGGGTAAATTGCGCGCATCAATTGAAACAGCAATTTGTGGCTTGGCTAATTCAGGATGTAACAGAGCGCGCTCTGCCAAATCAGGCAATAAACTAGCGGGTAAATTATCAATGCAGTAAAAGCCGTTATCTTCTAACACCGCTAATGCCGTGCTTTTACCCGAACCAGAGCGGCCACTGACGATAATTAAGCGCATCGAATTAAGACTCGTCTATTGCGTCAAGGATTACCTGATAAAGGTCAAAACCATCGCGTGCTTTCCGCAGCCGCTCACGAACGCAGGCGCGGTCAAGTAATGAAGCGATTTGCCGCAGCAGTTCTAGATGTTCTTCGGTAGCCTCAACGGGTACGAGTAACACGAACAATAAATCGACCGGTGCGCCGTCTATAGCATCAAAATCAACAGGAGTATCAAGCCGAATTAATGCACTAATCGGTACGGAACAGCCTGCCATTCGACAATGAGGAATCGCAATGCCGTTACCAAAGCCGGTGGAGCCTAGTTTTTCGCGGGCAACAAGGCTTTCAAAAATATCGTGTGACTCAAGGCCGGGAATTTCTTGGGCGAGGAACTGGCCAACATGCTCAAGAACACGTTTCTTGCTGCCTCCCGGCGCGCTCACTTTGGAGCGGCCGGGGGTCAGGATATGCTCTAATCGAATCATGAGAGGTCTGCGATATTAACGCGCATGATCACGGGCAACTTGTTTTTCTTTGTGTTTAATCAGTTGACGATCAAGTTTGTCAGTCAGCAAATCAATGGCGGCGTACATGTCTTCGTGGTCAGCATGAGCCACCACATCGGCACCCGCCACATGCAGCGTGGCCTCGATTTTTTGCTGAAGTTTGTCAACGCTCATGATGACGTGTGCGCTGGTGATTTTGTCGAAGTGGCGAGAGAGACGCTCAAACTTCTCATTAACGTAATTACGCAGTGCTTCAGTCACTTCCAAATGTTGGCCGCTGATGTTGACTTGCATACTGCTTCTCCTTATTCCCACATAACCGACCATTCACGGTGTTTCGCACGAACGGTTGTTGGCTTTTTTAGTTTCAAATTAGGCGTTTACGTTCGCTGGAGGGTGGAATACCTAACGATTCCCGGTATTTAGCCACGGTGCGGCGCGCTACCTGTATCCCTTGCGCCTCCAGTAAAGCAGCGATTTTGCTATCGCTCAATGGCTTTTTAGCATTTTCTGCTGCAATCAGCTTTTTGAGGATGGCACGAATGGCTGTTGAGGAGCATTCGCCGCCTTCTGCCGTACTGACGTGGCTGGAAAAAAAGTATTTCAACTCAAAAACGCCGCGTGGCGTGTGCATGTATTTCTGCGTGGTAACACGCGAAATCGTGGATTCGTGCATTCCCACCACTTCAGCAATGTCGTGCAATACCAGCGGTTTCATGGCTTCTTCGCCGTGCTCAAAAAAATCGCGTTGTTGCGTCACGATTTCGGTAGCGACCTTCATCAGCGTTTCATTGCGGCTCATGAGGCTTTTAATAAACCAGCGCGCTTCTTGGAGTTGCGTCCGCATGAAGGTGTTATCGGCGCTGTTATCGGCGCGGCGCACGAGGTTGGAATACTGCGTGTTCACGCGCAAACGCGGCACGGCATCGGTGTTGAGTTCGACCCGCCAACGCCCGTGGTCTTTGCGCACGATGACATCAGGAATGATGTATTCCGCTTCGCTGGTTTCAATTTGTGAGCCGGGGCGCGGGTGTAATCGTTGAATAAGCGCAATAGTTTGGCGCAATTCATCTTCTTGTAACCGCAAGCGGCGCATGAGCTGCGCGTAATCGTGGCCGCCCAGCAAATCAAGAAACTCGCTGGCGATGTGCTTGGCTTCCGCCAGCCACGGCGTTGAAGCGGGCAAATGCGCGAGTTGTAGCAAGAGGCATTCGCTCAAGCTGCGCGCACCAATACCGGCAGGCTCAAATTGCTGAACGTGCTGCAAAACGGCTTCAATTTCGTCTAAATCAATGTCCAGTTCTTCGTCCAGACTGGCGCGAATGTCTTCGAGGCTTTCTTCGAGATAACCGTCTTGGTTAATCGCATCAATGATGGAAATAGCGACAACCCGGTCGCGGTCATTGAGCGGTGACACATTCAGTTGCCACAGCAGATGGCTTTGCAGGCTTTCGCCGCTGGCTGTGTGGGCGGTGAAATCCCAATCCTCATCGCTGCTGGCGGGTAGGCTGCTGGCGCTGGTTTGATACACATCCTCCCACGCCGTATCGACGGGCAATTCATTCGGGATGCGCTCGCTCCATTGGTCAATATCCAGCTCTTCAGGATTGCGTTCGTGCGTGCTGGCGCTATCAGTGTTGCTGCTGTGTTTGGATTCCTGCTCGCCCAGTGGGTCGGCTTCAAAATCATCGCCGTCTTCCTGACGCTCTAGCATGGGGTTGGAGTCCAGCGCCTCTTGAATTTCTTGTTGTAAATCAAGGGTGGAAAGTTGCAGTAAGCGGATGGCTTGTTGCAGTTGAGGGGTCATTGTCAACTGCTGACCCATCTTGAGCACTAGCGAATGTTTCATGCCGGAACAGGTATCCCTAAGGTATGAGGCGGTGAGTTCGCTGGGCGTTGGGCAACGACAACACGCCCACTCAAAGGCGAAACTCTTGGCCTAAATAAACATCACGAACCAATTGGTTAGCCAGAATACTTTCAGCATCCCCTTCAGCAATCAATTGACCGGCATTGACGATATAGGCTTTTTCACAAATATCGAGGGTTTCTCGTACGTTATGGTCTGTGATGAGCACGCCAATACCGCGCGTTTTTAAGTGGTGCACGATATTTTTGATGTCGCCGACCGAAATCGGGTCAACGCCTGCAAAGGGTTCATCAAGCAAAATAAATTTGGGGTCGCTGGCCAGCGCGCGGGCAATTTCAACCCGCCGCCGTTCGCCACCTGAAAGGCTCATGCCCAAACTGTTGCGAATATGGCTGATGTGAAATTCGTGCAGCAGACTTTCTAGCGCGTTTTTGCGCGCCGTGCGGTCCAAATCACGGCGTGTTTCTAAAATCGCCATGATGTTTTCTGCCACGCTCAATTTACGAAAAATCGACGCTTCCTGTGGCAGATACCCCACGCCCGCTTGCGCGCGCCCGTGCATGGGTAAGTGGGTGACGTCGTGGCCGTCAATTGACACCTGCCCTCGGTCAGCGCGCACCAGACCGACAATCATGTAAAAGCAGGTCGTTTTACCGGCACCGTTTGGCCCGAGTAATCCCACAATTTGCCCGCTGTTAATCGTCAAGCTGACGTCTTGCACCACTTGACGGCCTTTATAAGCCTTAGCGAGATGGGTAGCCGTCAGGGTGCTCATTGGCCGCTGGCCTCGGTGCGTGTGCGCGGTTGAATGACCATATCAATGCGTGAACGCGGTGCAGAAACCGATTCCGAGCCTGCGCGCCCGGCGTTCACGATTTGTTTGCGAACGTCATAAACGATTTTTTCACCTTCAAACGTGTTTCCGGCTTGTACGATTTTGGCGCGGTCGATTAGTACGATGCGTTCGCTGGCAGCGAAATATTGAATGGTCATGCCGGAGGCCCGAACCGCCGATTTGTCTGCTGCGGGCTTTTGCTCGTACTGCGCGGGTTTGCCGGTTGCGGTAAACACATCAACTTCTTTTTGACGATTTTGGCTAATCGTGACGGCATCACCGGTAATTTTTAAGCTGCCCTGCGTGATGATGACGTTTCCGCGATACACCGCCACGCCTTTACCTTCATCTAATTCAGCACTGTCGGCTTGAATGCGAACGGGTTGATCTCGGTCGGTGGGCAGTGCCAAGGCATTGGCCCCGGACAGTAACAAACCCAGACCTAGCAGCAAGGGAAGGGGGTTAACGAATCTCATGCTGGCCTCGTACCTTTGAATGCAGGAGCACCCTGCTATTTTTGTCTTTGAAGAAAGCATCCATACCGACTGCTGTTGTAACGCCCGTAGCGGTTTCGATACGAACAGGCGCTGAGGTGGTCATGTGTTCTTGCTGGGGAAACACGCTCAAGTGTGCGGTTTCTAAACGGAGAGGCCGCCCGTTACTGTCGGTGCGTGTGATGGTTACGTTGTCTAAGAGCGCGATACTGCGTCCGCCCGGAGCTACTTCGGCGCGTCCGCTAGAGATGTGCCACGGTTGGGGGTTGCCTCGGTGCAATGACAGTTGCGGCTGCGTGACGAGAGTGACATCGGAGGCTTGCACATGCCGTAGCTGCGAGGCGTGTAATTGATAATCTAAACTTCCGTCGGCTAAGAAGCGGTGGCTTCTTGCATTTTCAACATAGAAATCAATAGTTTGTGCATTGCTTGCACCGCTGTTTTTTTGCACGGACAAAGGGTCATCTTGGAATAAAAACCAATAAAGCGCACCCGCAGCCAGCAGTGCTAATGCCAACGTAGGAAGCTGAGTACGCAAAAAGGCATTCATTGTGTGGGCCTTTATAGGTAAGCGGCTTGCGCCGCTGCGAGGGTTCCTTGAGCGTGCATGATGAGTTCACAAAACTCGCGTGCTGCGCCTTCGCCTCCGCGTGCGTGCGTGACAGCTAACGCATGATGTTGAACAAACGCATTCGCATTGGCGACGGCCATCCCAAACACGACCCGACGAATGACGGGCAAATCAGGGAGGTCATCACCTAAATAGGCAACTTGCTCATAGTTCAAGCCTAATTCGGCCAGCAACGCATCCAGAACCACTAGCTTGTCTTCTCGCCCTTGAAAAAGGTACTGAATACCCAATGCCTTCGCACGACGTTCAACGGCAGGGCTAGAACGCCCCGTAATAATGGCAACGGTGACGCCGGAAGCCATCAACATTTTCAAACCTTGGCCATCTAGGGTGCTAAATGCTTTGATTTCGTGGCCATCATGCGTGAAATACAATTTTCCGTCCGTAAGCACGCCATCTACATCAAAGACGGCCAGCCGCACAGATGCAGCACGTTCAAGTAAGGCTGTATTCATCACAGAACTCCAGCGCGTAACAAATCGTGCATGTTGAGCGCGCCAACCGCACGCTGTTCAGTATCAAGGACAACAATCGCGCTGATTTTATGTGCTTCCATCATATTGAGTGCTTCAACGGCCAGCATATCAGCCCGCACACTTTTGGCGTGGCTGGTCATCACGCTCTCGATGAGGGTTTCGTGTACGTCAATGCCTCGGTCGAGTGCGCGTCGTAAATCGCCATCGGTAAAAATGCCTGCTATTCGCCCATCTTGTTCCGTGATGATGAGCATTCCCAAGCCTTTGCGCGTCATTTCGGGTAACGCATCACGCAATGACGTGCCGCGCAGTACGCAGGGCAAGGCGTCACCTGCGTGCATGATATGTTCTACTTTCAGCAATAACCGCCGCCCCAACGCGCCGCCGGGGTGTGAAAAAGCAAAATCTTCTGCCGTAAAACCGCGTGCTTCTAACAGCGCAATTGCCAGCGCATCCCCGAGCACTAATGAAACGGTCGTGGATGATGTGGGCGCGAGGTTAAGCGGACAGGCTTCTTGCGTGACGCGCGTATCTAAATGCACGGTTGCGGCTTGTGCCAACGGTGAAGCGGGATTGCTGGTCATGCTAATTAGCGGAATGCCAAGGCGTTTTATTAATGGCAGCAAGGTAACGATTTCGCCGGTGCTGCCTGAATTGGACAACGCCAATACGACGTCATGGCGCGTAATCATTCCCATATCGCCGTGACTGGCCTCAGCGGGATGAACAAAAAAAGCAGGTGTGCCCGTGCTGGCTAATGTCGCGGCAATTTTATTGCCGATGTGTCCTGATTTACCCATGCCAACAACGACAACGCGCCCGGAACAGGCTAATAACTGTTCACAGGCGTTTGAAAAAGAATCATCCAAATGATCTAAAAGGGTTTGGATGGCTTCTTGCTCCATCACGATGGTGCGACGAGCGAGGCGCAAAAAGTCAGTTTTGTAAGACATAGGACAGGAGGTCATTAAGGGGCCTGCGCGAAAGTATAGCGGCAAAAATGCTAAAAGCGGGCATGGCCAGCAATGCAGTTACCTTGGGACGTTTAGGGGCAGGTGCTATAGTTCGCGGCCATTCCACGGCCACGCTAACGGCTGGTACTGGGTAAATTACCCTACAAGGAGTTTGGATGAGTAGCGAACACGCGAATGCTGTCGAGCTGAAGGGCGTCACCTTCAAGCGCGGTGCGCGCGTCATTTTCGACAATGTGAGCTTGGCGTTTCCGCGCGGGAAGGTCACGGGCATCATGGGGCCGTCAGGGTGTGGCAAAACCACGTTGTTGCGCTTAATTGGCGCGCAACTGCGCCCCGATAGCGGCCAAGTTCTTGTAAATGGACAAGATTTGCCGAATCTATCGCGCCATGAATTGTTTGATGCGCGTAAACAAATGGGCGTTCTCTTCCAGAGCGGTGCGTTATTTACCGATTTGGATGTGTTTGAGAATGTCGCCTTTCCGTTGCGCGTTCATACCCAGCTTCCTGAAGAAATGATTCGTGACATCGTATTGATGAAGCTGCAAGCCGTGGGTTTGCGTGGCGCAGTGGAGTTGATGCCCGATGAGCTTTCTGGCGGCATGAAACGCCGCGTGGCGCTGGCGCGGGCTATCGCGTTAGACCCACAAATCTTGCTGTATGACGAGCCTTTTGTCGGTCAAGACCCCATCGCTATGGGTGTTTTGGTGCGCTTAATTCGCTTATTAAACGAAGCGTTAGGGTTGACGAGCATCGTGGTTTCACACGATTTGGCCGAAACCGCCAGCATTGCCGATTATCTGTATGTAGTGGGTGATGGGCAGGTGTTGGGGCATGGTTCGCCACAGGATTTAATGCACGCCGATGACCCGCGTATCCGCCAGTTTATGCAAGGCATTGCGGATGGGCCGGTACCTTTCCATTTCCCGGCGACCGATTATCGACGCGATTTGCTGGGGGATTTTTGATGCGTCATTTCACGTTATTAGAGCGTATTCGCTTGCTCGGTCGGGCAGGCATAGACGTGTTGGCGGCGCTGGGGCGTTCGGTATTGTTCCTATTCGGCGCGTTATTTGGTCGAGGCGGCGCAGGCAGTTTTATAGCGTTATTGATGCGTCAATTATGGTCGGTGGGTGTGTTATCGCTGGCCATTATTGTGGTGTCTGGTTTGTTTATTGGCATGGTGTTGGCGCTTCAGGGCTATAACATTTTGGTGGATTTTGCTTCAGAAGAAGCGGTCGGTCAGATGGTGGCGCTGACGCTACTGCGCGAGCTTGGCCCCGTGGTAACGGCGCTGTTGTTTGCGGGGCGCGCCGGTTCTGCGTTGGCGGCTGAAATCGGCAACATGAAATCAACCGAGCAGTTATCAAGCCTCGAAATGATTGGCGTTGACCCACTCAAATACATCATCGCGCCGCGCCTGTGGGCGGGGTTTATTTCCATGCCGCTGCTATCGGCCATTTTTACCGTGGTGGGTATTTGGGGCGGCGCAATGGTGGCGGTTGATTGGTTGGGCGTCCATGAAGGTTCGTACTGGGGCAACATGCAAGCCAATGTACTGTTCCAAAGTGACGTACTAAATGGCGTTATCAAAAGTCTGGTTTTTGCGGTGGTCGTGACATGGATTGCCGTGTTTCAAGGGTACGACTGTGAACCCACGTCAGAAGGCATCAGCCGCGCCACGACGCGCACGGTGGTCTATGCCTCACTGGCGGTTCTCGGTCTCGACTTTGTACTCACCGCCCTGATGTTTGGAGATTTTTAATGCAATCCCGCTCTCTTGAAATTGGCGTTGGTTTGTTTTTGCTGGCGGGTGTGCTGGCACTGGTGTTGTTGGCGTTGCGTGTCAGCGGCCTGACATTGGACACCTCAAAAGATACCTACCGCGTGTATGCCTATTTTGACAATGCCGCTGGAGTCACGGC
>CAZBNX010000007.1:0-2168 GCA_964493255.1 uncultured Pseudomonas sp. | reverse complement strand
GACTTGGTTACGTTGTGCGGTGGTGTGGTTATTGGCGGCGCTGTCTTGGTCTGCGGTGGCGGCTTCTTCGCCGCAGCAAGTGGTACAGGGCACGCTCGACCAACTGCTGATTGAATTAAACGGTAAGCGCGAAGTGTTTCGCAAAAACCCGGAGCTTTTTTATCAAAGCCTCGACCGTATTTTATCGCCGGTGGTGGATTTTGATTCGTTCTCACGCGGTGTGATGACCGTGCGTTACAGCCAATCTGCAACGCCCGCGCAAATGAGCGCCTTTCAAACCAGCTTTAAGCGCAGCCTGATGCAGTTCTACGGCAATGCGCTGTTGGAATACCAAAATCAAGAAATCCGCATGCTGCCCAGCGTGGCCGAAAATGAACCCGGACGCGCTACGGTGAACATGGAAATTGTGGGTAAAGGCGGCGTGGTCTATCCGCTGAACTACAGCATGGTGGACGATAACGGCGTCTGGAAAGTGCGTAATGTCATCGTGAATGGCATCAACATTGGCAAGGTCTTCCGTGACCAATTTGCCGAATCCATGCGCGCCAACGGCAACAGCCTCGACCGCGTGATTGCAACGTGGGGCGAAACCGTCGCCAAAACCAAAACAACCGCCGAGGCCGCGCGCTAATGGCGGCCACTCTGCGCGAAGTGCAATCCGGTGTGCTGGCCTTGAGCGGTGTGGTGGATGCACAAAATTGCAATCAGTTGCGAACGCTGGGGCGGCAACTCCTAGCCGCCAGCGCCGCTGATAGTTGTGTCGTGGATTGTCATCAAGTGACGCATGGCGGCAGCTTCTGTTTGTCGTTGCTGTTGTGTTGGTGGCGCGATGCACAGGCGCTCGGCAAAACGCTGTTGATTTGGCAACTGTCGCCCGAATTGCAACAGATGGCGCGTTTGTATGGCTTGGATGACGTTCTGCCGCTAGAAGCCTAATGGCTTACGTTGCCCGCAGGGTTCGCGCCTTGCGGGCTTTTTTGTATGATGACCGCCCTTTGCAAGCTCCCCCATTGAGGTCGAATGTATGCAGGCTGAAGACGTTAAACGCCATCTGGAATCGCAATTACCTGATATTCAGGTGGTGGTCGAGGGGCAAGGTTGTGATTTTTGCCTCAATCTCATCAGCGATGAGCTGGCCGCGTTAAGTCCGGTAAAACGTCAGCAGCAGGTGTATGCCCATCTCAGTGCGTGGATTGCCGATGGCTCCATTCATGCGGTCACGATGAAATTTTTCACCTCAGCCGCTTGGGCTGCGCGCGCCTAATAAGGCTGGAGACACGCATGGATAAGTTACTGATTACAGGCGGCGGCGCGCTGAATGGCGAGCTTCGCATTTCAGGCGCAAAAAACGCGGCGCTGCCGATTTTGGCCGCTACGTTGTTGGCTTCCGAGCCTGTCACCGTGTGCAATTTGCCGCACCTGCACGACATCACCACCATGATTGAGCTGTTTGGCCGCATGGGTATCGAGCCGGTGATTAACGAGCGTCTGGACGTCGAAATTGACCCCACCACCATTAAAACGCTGGTCGCGCCGTATGAATTGGTGAAAACCATGCGCGCCTCCATTTTGGTGCTGGGCCCCATGTTGGCGCGCTTTGGTAAAGCCGAAGTGGCCTTGCCGGGCGGTTGCGCGATTGGCTCGCGTCCGGTGGATTTGCACATTCGTGGCCTTGAAGCCATGGGCGCACTGATTGACGTCGAAGACGGTTATATCAAAGCGCGCACGCCCGAAGGTGGTTTACGCGGCGCGCGTTTTTACTTTGATACCGTCAGCGTAACCGGCACCGAAAATATCCTGATGGCTGCTGCGTTGGCGAATGGCCGCTCTGTGTTAGAGAACGCGGCGCGTGAGCCGGAAGTCGTTGATTTAGCGAACATGCTGATTGCGATGGGGGCAAAAATTGAAGGCGCAGGCAGTTCGACCATTACCATTGATGGCGTACCGCGTTTGCATGGCGCAACCTATTCCGTGATGCCTGACCGCATTGAGACCGGCACATATTTGGTCGCGGCGGCGGCAACGGGCGGGCGCGTGAAGCTCAAAGACACCGACCCCAGCATCTTAGAAGCGGTGTTGCTCAAACTGGAAGAAGCGGGCGCAGAGGTCACCACCGGCAGCAATTGGATTGAACTCAACATGCACGGTCGTCGCCCGAAAGCGGTGAA